>JAIVWA010000267.1:0-6630 GCA_049190255.1 Gammaproteobacteria bacterium
TTTTAGGCACTTTAGGCATTTTAGGCATTCATTCTAACAGTTTAAATTTTAGTTCAACCGTGCCACATTTTTTGGGGCCTGGTTTTATCTGCGTTACCTTCCAGTCAGAATCTTCTGAATTTTTTCTGCCAGTTGGTTCATGTTGAACGGCTTTTGGATGAATCCGTCGCATCCGCGCCGTATTATTTTGGTTGCCTGACCGTTAATACTGTAGCCACTTGAAAGCAAAACCTTGACCGCGGGGTTGATTTCTTTCAGGCGGTCAAAGGTTTCACCACCGCCCATTCCGGGCATGATCATATCCATGATAACCAGATCGATATTATCCTGATCTTTTTGAAAAACGTCAATGGCCTCCTGACCGTTCATGGCCGACAGCACGGTATAACCCAATTCTTCCAGCAACTCGAGGCCGACATCGAGGATCATTTTCTCATCATCAATTAAAAGAATCGTCCCGGTTCCTTTGATCAGCATAGCCGGTGAACCTTCTTCTTCTATAAGGACTTCTTTGGCAGATGCCGGCAGATAAATAGTAAATATCGTGCCGCGCTCTTTTTCACTGTATACATTGATGTAGCCGCCATGGCTTTTGATGATGCCATATACCGAGGCCAGCCCCAGACCGGTTCCCCGGCCCATTTCCTTGGTGGTAAAAAACGGTTCAAATATGCGCTCCTGGGTTTCTTTGTCAATACCCACACCGGTATCGGACACCGAGATTTTAACATAGCGGCCGGGTTCCACCTTATAGGGTTTGACATAACTGCGGTCCAGGATGACATTCTCCGTTTGCAGATATAAATCACCGCCGTTGGACATGGCCTGCCAGGCGTTGACATAAAGGTTGAGCAGGACCTGGTCGATTTGGCCGCGATCGACTTCCGCCGACCAGAGGTCTTCATAAAGATCGGTGTGAATCCGGATCTCTTTTTTGGTGCGGGCAAACAGCGAAGAGGATTTATCAATGATCTCGTTCAGATCAGTGGCTTTAATGAGATATTTACCCCGGCGGGCAAAGCCCAGCAGCTGCTTGGTTAGCGCGGTACCATTTTGAACATATTTTTCGATGTTCTTGATTTTTTCATGGCTCGGATGTTCGGAATCAATTTTGAGCAGCATTAAAGAAGCATTGCCCTGAATCCCCATCAGAATGTTATTGAAATCATGGGCAATGCCGCCGGCCAGGGTTCCGATGGATTCCATCTTTTGCGCCTGTTGCAGCTGAGTTTCCAATTTGTGGTTTTCTTCTTCCGTTTTTTTACGTTCCGAAACGTCGCGTAAAATGCCCCGGTAACCCATGGGCAGTCCGTCTTGGTCTTTCAGCAGTGAAACAGACAGCTCAAGGGAGACGTTACTGCCATCTTTGCGGATGACATCATAATCCGCCACATTCTCCGGTTTCCCCGTTTCTTTAAGCCGCTTGGTGATGCGGTTCATTTTTTCTGCAGTATCAGGCGAGGTGTACCGGCTGGTATTCCTGCCCAGCAATTCGTGGCGGGAATAGCCCAATGTTTTCAGGAAAGGATTGCTAAAGAAGGTTAAATTGCCGTCAATATCAGTTTCAAAGCAGCCTTCTTCGATGCTTTCAAGGATGGTCCGATATTTTTCTTGGCTCTCCCGCAGGGCGTCATCTGCTGCTTTGCGCTTATTGACCGTGTATTGGACATGAGAGCCGAAAATGAGAAAAAGGCATAACACCAGGACCCGGGTCCAGGTCTGGAACATATCCGGGCCCAGGACATGCTGGATAAAATTTGCCTGCGGCTCCAGAAAGAAATACATAAAGGATTCGCAAACCCAGTAAAAACCGGCCAGTCCGATTCCGGTTGCGACCATCGAATCCATTAGGGAGGTTTTCAACTTATTTTTATTCTTCATGCACCGTCATCCTATGTAACCTTTAAATAATATTAAAAAATCGATAAACTGTCAAATTAAAAAAGCCTTCCGCAAACCTCAATAGCGGCTAAAACGGGCATCTCTGACGATCTGAGATGACCTCATAAAAATTGCTTTCTGCGCCAATCTTCGGTATCATAAAGTCAATGTCAAAAAACCACTCATCAATTAAATACGGCCCCAAACGTGAAACGCTGCTTTTGTCGCTGCTGGCTTTGGTTGTCATCCTGATATATGCCGACACCCTGACCACGCCTTTTATTTTTGATGATTTAAGCAACATCCGCAACAACCCCCATATTCGCGTCCCCGCGCTCAGTCTGAAAAACCTTGCCTGGGCCGGATTTCACAGCCAGGAAACCAGACGCCCGGTGGCCAATATCAGCTTTGCGCTGAACTACTATTTTAACGGTTACAATCTGGTTGGCTATCATGTGGTCAACATTCTGATTCACACAGCCTGCGGGATTTTCTTTTTTCTTCTGGCAAAGGCGACTTTGAAGACCCCGGCTCTGCGCGCTCGATATGAAAAATACGGCTGGATACCTTTTCTGACGGCCTTTATCTGGATGGTCCATCCTCTGCAGACCCAATCGGTGGCCTACCTTGTCCAGCGTATGAACAGCATGGCGGCCATGTTTTATGTGCTGTCGATGTTGTTCTATGTAAAATTTCGCATGTCCCAAGCGTCCCGGGCGAAATGGCTGCTGTTTGCCGGATGTGTCGTCACCGCATTTCTCGCTTTCGGAACCAAGGAAATCACCGCTACCCTGCCGATCTTTATCATTTTATACGAATGGTATTTTTTTCAAGAGTTGAGCGCGCAATGGGCCAAACGCAATTTCCTCGTACTGGGCGGTGTATTCTTGCTCTTCCTTATCATTGCGCTGGTCTATCTGGATTACAATCCGGTTGCCAAGATCCTGAGGGGGTACGGGAACAGAGATTTCACCCCGCTGCAGCGGGTGCTGACCCAATCCCGGGTTGTTATCTTTTACATCAGCTTGCTGCTGTGGCCGAATCCATCCCGCCTGAATCTGGATCATGATTTCGCCCTCTCATATTCACTCCTGAACCCGGCCACCACCCTGATTTCAATAACCACCATTATTGCCTTGATCGCTTTCGCAATCCTGATCGCCCGCAAAGAACCGCTCTTATCTTTCAGCATCATCTGGTTTTTCGGCAACCTGATGATTGAATCCTCGATCATCGGGCTGGAGCTGATTTTCGAGCATCGTAACTATCTGCCCACCATGTTTGCTATCCTGGCCATCGTTTCCCTGGCTTTTCGTTATTTAAAACACGCCTTGCCGGTTGCGATAGCCCTGAGTTTGGTGGGGGCTTTGTTTTGTGTGTGGACCTTTGAGAGAAACAAAGTCTGGGCCGATGAAATCACCCTGTACCGGGACAGCGCTGCAAAATCCCCCGGCAAAGCACGGCCGCAAAACAATCTGGGTGCTGCTTTATCACGCCAGGACCGTTTTGAAGAGGCTATCGAGCAGTATCAGGCCGCCCTGAAGATCAAGCCCGACTACGCGGATGCGCACTATAACCTGGGATACGCACTGGCTAAAACCGGCAAATTAGATGCGGGCATTTCACATTTTAAAGAAGCGGTGCGCATCGATCCTAAAAATTTAAAGGCCCTGAACAACCTGGGGGTAGCGGAGGTGCTTCGGGGTAACTACTCGAAGGCAATCGACCATTTTAGAGCCGCACTCAAAATCAATCCATCAGACGCTGATGTACATAATAACCTTGGTTTCGCCTTGCGAGAGCAGGATGACCCGGATGCCGGCATGAAGCATTTCACCAGGGCCCTTACCATCGACTCCGAGCATGTCGGTGCCCTGAACAACCGAGGGCTGGTTTTGATGAGTCGGGGGCAGCTTGACGCTGCGCGGCAACACTTTGCCCGGGCGCTGGAGATCAGTCCCGGATATCAGGATACGCGGCTGAATCTGGAAAGAGTGGATAGGTTAATAAAAGAGGGGACAAACGCTCAAAATAAATAGAAGACACTTCTCAACAAATTGCCGGCAAATCTAGATCGGAGCATGGCGATAAGTAAAAGGGACACAGAATTTGTGTCCCTTTTTGTGCTCATGGTGCCGGAGGCGAGAATCGAACTCGCACCCTCGCAAGGAGGACTGGATTTTGAGTCCAGCGCGTCTACCAATTTCACCACTCCGGCATAAATAATTTCGCTGCGCTCAATGGAGTATTGGAATACTGGAATGTTGGAGTATTGGGTTAAGCGAAACTAAATTAATTGTAGAGATGCTTTTATAAGCAAATAAGGTTTTCTTGTCAATAAGATTGATTAGTATTTGCCTCCAATTGCTATAATATCCTGCATGGATACCTCTCCCTCCCTTAGTACTTGCGGGACCTGCCCGGTCACATCCACCACCGTTGAACCGCGGCCTCCTTTAAGGGGACCGGCATCCAGTATGAGGTCCAGCTTTTCTGTGACTTCGGGCGGCAGGTCTCCAATTTGATGACAGCCGGGCCGGCCGGAGACATTGGCGCTGGTACCGGTAATCGGTCCCTGCAATTCCCTGACCAGGGCTGAAGCCACCGGATGCCCGGGCAGCCGCACACCGATTTTTCCGCTGTCGGCGGTAAGATAGGGAGGCACACCGGCCCGGGCCTCAAAAACCAGGGTGACCTTACCGGGCCAGAAACGATCCATAATGGCCATTGCCGTTCCGGATACGGTTGTTACCAGCCGCTTCAGTCGGACTGGATCATCGATCAATATCAGGATCGGCTTTTGAGCGGGGCGTTGTTTGATTTTAAATATCCGATCCACCGCTTCTGGATTAAACGCATCGGCCCCCAACCCATAAAGGCAGCGGGTGGGGAAGGCGATAACCCCGCCCTGTTTGATGATGGCGCTTGCCTTCTGAATACTTTGGGTTTCGGGATGTTCAGGATTAATTTTATAGATTGTCGTTGAGAACATACTCTTAAAAAAATGCCTAAAATGTCTAAAGTGCCTAAATCGCCTCAACCTTTTTGGCCTTTATCTCAACCTGCCGCGCCATTTCCTGTTTGAATCGGGTGAGTTTTTTGCCCACCTCAGGGTCTGAAGTCGCAATAATTTGGGCTGCCAGAATGCCGGCGTTACGTGCGCCGGATTTGCCGATGGCCATGGTGGCAACCGGGATGCCTGGTGGCATCTGGACGGTTGCCAGCAGGGCATCCAGCCCCTGGAGGCATGAAGAATCTATGGGAACACCGATAACCGGCAGGCGCGTGTGGGCCGCCAATACACCGGCCAGGTGGGCGGCATGACCCGCTCCGGCAATGATGACCTTGATGCCCCTTTTCAATGCCGAACCTGCAAAATCAGCTGCTCGCTGCGGGCTTCTATGAGCCGAAGCCACTGTCATTTCATAAGGTATTTGAAATTTATTCAGAATATTCGCCGCTTCCTGCATGACCGCAAGATCGGAATCACTGCCCATTACGATTCCGACTTTTGATGACATCACCTGCTTTTTCGATCTTTTTTTAGCTTGTGCCAATGTTGCCTCCTTTTGTATTAGTCTGTGTTGTTCCGCGTGCCGCGGCATAGTCCTGCCCTATCGGACGACGACTGGTGCTTTTCCGCCTGCCGCGGCGGAGCTAAGCACTAAGCGAAGCCGGGGGGTGAATGCGTTTTTGTATTTTTAACCACGGATTTTTCACAGAGTTACACAGAGTAATTAAACTACGGCGGGCAACTAAAACTTACTTTTTATTATTTTTTTCCGTGCTTTTTCCGTGTTGTTCCGTGGTGAATCTTTCACCCCTCCGGGATCAAACCCTCAATTACCTCCTGCTTTTTTTGATCAAGCTCTTTTCTCTTTATCCGCGCACCTATAGTTCCGCCATTGAGTGCAATTTCGGAAAGATAATACTCGCCGCTGTCCATGACTATCAAATCGATGTGGGCGTACGGGAATTTGCCGCGTTTAATGACTTCCCGGCACAATTTTTTACTATCCTTCGCAAGAGTGAAGGGTTGGCTGTCGCCGCCTGCAGATATGTTGTTTCTGAAATTAAATGGATTCTGCCGGACATAGGATTCGATATAATCCCCAGCTATTATCACCCGCACATCCGTAAAATTTTCAACATAAGGCTGAAGAACAAAAGGGTAGGATGACTCAGAAAACGCCAGATGGTTGTAAAGATTTTCGATGGTATCCCATCGGCGTACACCGTGGCCGCAATGCATGTGGTCCTGTTTGGTTACCACAGATCCGATGTCCTGTTTACAATAGTTGCCAATTGCATCCATTAGATCTTTGCGGCGACAGATGACCATGGTGTGAGGGATCATCCACTTTTTTAAGATAAAAGTCTGGGCAACCTTGGAACTGTTTAAAACCTGGGACAGGGCCGACGGATGGCAGTAAACACCCCGTTCAAGCAGATCAACGAGCATGGTCTGTTTAAGATGTTTGGAAGAAATGGATCCGGTAAAAACATCTCCGGTATCGAGCTGATCGTAAAGTGATTTTAATTCCCGGTTGCTTTTAATAATCATATAAATAATGCCTAACCCGGATAAACCGGAAAATGCCTAAAGTGCGCTAAAGTGCCTAAAATGCCTAAAATTGTGGCGTCGCTTCGCTCCATCTTTATTAAAAAAGCCTAGTATTTTCAGCATGCAAAACCAGAAATCAGTAAATATAATAACATGCCTTGCTTTTTTCTTTTAATAAAATCGAT
>JAIVWA010000268.1:0-6626 GCA_049190255.1 Gammaproteobacteria bacterium
TTCCAGGGTCTCCGGTTTGGGAACACCGTTTTTATCGAGACCTTGATGTTCATATAATTCATCAACCATCTTGATAAATTTTTTCTTGTCAATCATGGTACCGACAACATCGATGGCGCCCCTTCGGCAGGGTTCATCGAAATAGCGGTGGTTCAACATATCGCCCTTCTCCAGATCGTTTCTTTTCAACCCTTCCCTTAAGTTGAAAAGCCTTTCAATCATGTTACACCGTCGGGCGGCATCCCAGATCTCTTCGGGTGTCATTTCGATACCGGTATTATAATACAGCACTTTGGACCACTCTTCGAAACTCGGGAGCGTGACTCCCAGAAAAACCGTATGATATTTGCAGATACCCAGACAGTCGACTCCCATATATAAGTTTTCCTGCCAGAAAACCTGCCACGGTTTGCCGATATACTCCGTGTGATCGGAGCTTAACGGCCCGTCATAGGCGACCGGATTGCTGTAAATCTTCCTTAAGACTTCTTCCGGCAGATGGTATAAATCAATGGCCGGTCTGCTCCTCAAATGGTCCGAACCTCTGGATGCCGTGGCGACATTGAGTGCCAGGGCGGGCGTCGCTCTTTCATCCGAATGCAGATTGCTCATCCCTTTGACCTGCACGAGATAATCAAAAGATTTTTTACCGATCTTTTTTGAGGCGGGAATACCGCCATCAGCCAGGACATCTCCCAGCCAGCCTTTGCGGTAAGCGATCCGTTCGATCATCTCTATGACCGCCTCGTCATTGCCCCAGCTCAAATCCAGTCCATCGGTCTGTTTGTCGGTGATAATTCCCAGCTCGTAAAGCTCCATGGCCCAGGAAATCAGGCTGCCAACTTCGAGATTGTCCATCCCGAGCTGATTGACCAGGTGATTACCGGTGAGAACCGTCAGCGCCCGCGGGGTGTCCGTCTCCGCGCCGAAGGCACCCAGGGAGGTGTATTCCGGCCCTTCATCATATTTTCCGGCAAAGGGGCCTTCCGGGATTTTATACTGGGCCCGGCAATGCACCTGACAGCCGAAACAGCCCGTCATATGGTGGGGGCCCATGGTTTCTTCACAAATTTCATCGAAGCGCTCGGGCTCGATATCATCGGAATATTCACACTGGTTGTATTGAAAATTGCGGGTCCTGACCCCGCCCCAGGAATTGGTGGCGCCCCAGATAAAAGGTGTTCCCAGGGTTCCCTGGGTTTGACTCACCTTGGCGCTGGTAATCTGGTTGATGAAGCGTTTGTTGTATTCCAGGGCTTCGATCGGGCGGGCAATCTCCAGGTCCATGGTGCCGCGAGCCGACACGGCCTTGAGATTCTTAGATCCCATGACACATCCCATCCCCGTCCGGCCGGCCGCATTTTTGACGCCGGTCATAACGTTGGCAAACCGGACCAGATTCTCTCCGGCCGGCCCGATGACGCAACTCTTGACTTCCTCATCCCCCAGCTCCTGCCTGATGGCCCACTGGGCGTCGGTCGCGGATTGGCCCCAGATGTCGCGGGCATCCCGAATTTCGATCTCGCCATTGTGGATATAGATGTAAGAAGGATTTTTGGCTTTACCTTTGATGACAAGGTGGTGAAAACCGGCCCAGGCCAATTCAGGTGCGAAAAAACCACCCATATTCGCGCTGCCGAGCATACCGGTCAGGGGCGATTTGGCCATGATGTGCGTTCTGGCGGTAGCCGAAGCACAGGTGGCCGTCAGGATACCGCCGCTGATAATAAGGGCATTATCGGGACCCAGAGGATCACAACCCTTCTTGGTATGGTTGTAAAGCAGATATGCATCCAGACCCCGGCCACCTAAAAACTTCTTTCTGACCGCCAGCGGGATAGATTTTGTCTGGACATCACCGGTGGTGAGATCGATATATGCTATCTTTCTGTTTAATGCCATATCTAGAGTACTCCCTTCTCTTTTAATTTTGCTTCCGCCAATTTCCGGTTGACATCCCAGACCGGTCCTCGAATACGGGGCAGTGTGGGATTGACCCAGTGGACCCGGTATTCCATGCCGCAGGTCGGGCATTTGGCGGTCTTATCCCCTTTCCCCGGCTGAATTCTTTCCATGCAGCTGGGATTGTGGCATCTAAACTTGCCATAGGTCCGCTTCTTGCGCAGGCTTTCGGCCGTTGACTGGCCTTTGGTTTCGGTTGCCATGATCGCCTCCTTTAGGTCTTCTGTCTTTGATAAGGTTCATTATCATGAACTGATTGATCCAGGCAAATCCATACCACGACCAACCCTTTTGATCAAGGAAAATATCGATTTTTTTCATCTTTTAGCAAAAATCAGGAGTATAAGCGTCAACTATTGACATTACGCAGAATAATATCCGGCGGGAAAAATATCAAAATAGCAACATTTGTTCATCCGGATGAACAAATGTTTGTTGACAAACAATGACATGAAATATATCCTGCAAAAAAGTTTATAATGGTGAACGGAAATTATGAAAAAATATGGCGCCCCTTCGGTAAAAAAGGCCTTTGCAATTCTTAGTGCCATTTCTTCATCCAAAAATGGACTGGGTGTGAGCGAACTGGCAAAGAAACTCAAAATGGCCAAGAGCACGGTCCATGGCATGACCTCGGCCCTGGAAGAACTGGGGGCCGTTATGAGGGACCCTGTGACAAAAAAATATAAACTGGGCTTCACCCTTCTAGAAATCGGCCGGTCGGCCTATTCCCAGATTGATCTGCAAACCTCGGCCAGACCGGTCACTGAAGAACTGATGGAAAAGACGCAGACATCGGTTTTTCTGGGCATCCTGAATTGGGACCAGGTGACCATCCTGGACATCGTTGAATCAAGACAGGAACTTAATATTACGGCCCCGGTAGGTTCAACCATACCCCTGTTTGCCGGAGCGGTTGGCAAGGTCTTTCTGGCATCCATGGCAGAGGAACAGGCGGACAAAATTATCAAATCAAAGGGACTGCCCCGGTTTACGGATAATTCCATTGTAGATACGGATTTGTATTTTAATGAGTTAAGGCAGGTCAGGGAAAAAGGATATGCCGTTGATGACGAGGAATACATTCTGGGTGTCAGGGCCGTGGCATCACCGTTGATGGGATTGGGACAATTGCGGTCAGCCATTTGGGCTGTCGGATTCAAGGCAAATCTGGATGAAAAAAAGATGCAGACACTTACCGGAGAAACCCAAAAGGCGGCCAGGACCATCAGCCGGCGGATACAGGAACAGCTTCTGGGAAAACGATAGGGTTGTGTCCTAACAACTGCAAATAATGATATTTGGCAATTTGTTCGGCTAAAAATATTATCGGGGGTAATTTTATGATGAAAAGTATGAATGAATCAAGCGTTGCTTCAAAAGATTCCAGGACTATAGTAGTTTGTGGTGCCGGTAATGCATCCCATGTTTGTGTTGGTGAATTCTCTTCAAACGGTTTTACAGTGGACGTTTTTGCTCCATTTCAAAATGAATCTGAACGTTGGAATGCGGCAATTGCAAAAACGGGTGGAGACTTAATTGTTGATAATCCTGATGGATCTCAAACCATTGGTCGTCCGCGTTATATTTCTAAAAAACCTGCTGAGATAATTCCTGGAGCTGATATAATTGTTTTGCCGTTACCTGAATTTTCATTGGAACCGGTTTTGACTGCAATTAAAGATTATCTTCGTCCTGGCACCATTATAATGGCAACACCTGGTGGTGTAGTTGAATGGATTGCACGTAAAGCATTAGGCCCTATTTTTGATAAGATTTGTTTGGCAGTTGTTCAGCCGATGCCATACAATTGCCGCATAAAAGAATTTGGCCGACGTGTAAATTTGATCGGCAAGAAGCATGAATATTCTATTGCATGTTATCCGCGCAGTCGAATAGATGAAGTTGGTGAATATGTGACAGAGATGTGGAATGGAACATCTATTACAAAAATGAAATATTTCTTATCTTTAACATTATATAATGCAAATAGTATTATTCATCCACAACGTTTGTATGGCTTGCTTCATGAATATAAAGAAGGTGATACTTTACCGGAGAATCCATTTTTCTATGAAGATATGGATGATTTCAGCGCAAATTTGATTGAACAATGTGATGGTGAATTACAGAATGCGATTCGTGTGATAGAAGAAAAAGGTGGCTTAGAAGGTTTATCCGCTGAATTCCCGCCAAATTCCGAACGTATTAAAAAGACTTATCATGATACAATTACCGACATGAGTACATACCGTTCATGTTTTGCTACAAATGCGGCTTATAAAGGAATACGTTGTCCATTTATAAAGCAAAACGACGGCACATTTTTGCCGGATTTTACTAATCGTTATTTTACTGAAGATATTCCTGGTGGTAGTTGTATGATGAAAGGTATAAATGAATTATGTGGCTTAGAAACACCAACAATTGATAAAGTTGTAACTTTCTTCCAGAAATTCTTGGGTAAAGAATATATTGTGAATGGTGAATTGAATGGAAGGAATGCTGCTGAAACAAAAGCGCCACAGAATTTTGGGTTAACAACTTTACAAATGCTGTGTTCCTCCGCGAAGCAACCTCCCGGTTACGATCCGAAATTGTAGTCGAGTTGAATTTGTGATTTGTAATTTGATCTAATTTGCTTTTTTCAAGCCTCAATCGAATACTTCTTCCTTGAGATTTCTCGTAGCTACTCTATTTTTTCACCATTGATTTTCACGGAGGTACACAGATTTTTTCAGTGAATTTCCGTGTTGTTCCGTGGTAATTGTTTTCTTTTCTTTGATCTTTTGCCAGTTACTTTTTCAATCCTAAATCCGAAATCGAAAGCCTCTGTCATCCATCTTCCACATTCCGACTTCCGCATTCGAAAGCTTCTGCCCTTTGCTTTACCATTCCCTCCGGGGCGTAGGCCCCTATGGCCCCTACGGGCCGGAGGCCCCATTCCGCATTCCGAATTCCGCATTCGAAACCCTCTGTCCTCTGTTAATGGAACACCAGCGATTTGACGGTCACCGGATATACTTGACCGGCCACCAGGGGTTCTCCAATATCAATCCAATCGCCTTCACTCAGCATCAGCTCGTCGAGTGCCAGCAGGTTCGTTTTCAACTGCGTTTCCCGACGAATGACATTTCCCACGCTGGATGCAATGTCTGTTTCAAAAATCAAAATGACGGGCAGTTTATTTTTAATTGTATTGGCTAAAGCCGCTTCAATCGATTTCGCAAACAATTCCAGCTGAGGATATGAAACCCTGACCGGGTCCTTGAAGTATAGTGCGATAATTTCTTCACCTTCGTCCAGGTCAAATCTTTGGAAGGAGGCATTTATTTGCGATATCACGTGTTCAGTACTTAATTTGGATTGATCGACATCCACCCGTATGACGGGAACATTTCTTATCGGAAAAGATACCTGATCGTCTCTAAATCCCGAACAGCCGGAAATTGACAATGAATAAGCGCCCGCACCGATGACGGTTGCTCTGATTTTATTCGGCAGCTCTATGACGGGCGCTCTCAATTCAGGTGCCAGCAATTTTATTTTATCGGCCAAAATGTGCCCGATATCGTCAAAATTGTTCAGCCCCCCATACATCAGTTCGGCGACACCTCCCGAAAAGGAATATTCGTCAATGCGGCTGGGGAAATTCAGGTCAGCGGTCAGCATGAGCTGCCGGGCTAAAGAGGATGTTGCAGGACCCGTAATGACCTCAATTAATATTTCAGCAAACTTTGCAGCGATTCTTTCGATGTCTTCCTTAGAAATTGGGTCTCCAATTTGATAATTCATCCCAAGATACGCCATCACCCTTGCCGCCGGCCCGTCAATCCGCCAGATTTTTCCGTCGGAATTGACGCCCAGCAACCGCCCCCCGACAGATATACAACCGGTCGATAATGTCTGCCCATTTCTGGATATGGCGATGTTTGAAGTTCCGCCACCGATATCACACGATACTATCGTCTTGTTATCATCCTTAGAGCGAGATGCCGCCCCCGAACCCATTGCCGCAATTAGGCTCTCGAAATTGGGCCCGGCTGTTGCCGCCACAAATCTGCCGGCATCATTGGACAACGCTTCGACGATTTGCCTGGCATTTTGTTTTCGAGCGGACTCGCCCGTAACAATAACCGCACCGGTTTGGATATCGGCCGGATCAATACCTGCACGTTCATATTCTTCTTTAAAAAAACCGGTTAACTTATTGATATCGATAGTATTATCATCCAGTAGCGGCGTGTGAATGATTCGGCCCTCATAAATAATGTTTCTTTGCTCAATGTTGAAACGCCGCGTAACCGAGCGCTGATCCCGTTTCAGAAACAGATTGGAAAAGACCAGATGGCTGGTTGAACTGCCGACATCGACACCAACGGAAAGTATTTCTATTTCGTTTATTTCCATGATAAAAAAGGTTCAAGGGTTTGGGTCTTCGCGCAAGGCGCTACGCCCCACAAGCAGGGTTATTGGTTATAGGTTATGGGGTACGGGTTGCGAGGAACAGCGAACCGCAGAACCGCAGAATGTCGAATGTCGAATGTCGAAGGAAGGTATTCTGCCCGTCGTGAGCTTCTGTGTCTAACGATCTATTTTATAAAAAAGACTGAGCAGAGCGAAACCATCCTTCGACATTCTGCGGTTCGATATTCGATATTCTG
>JAIVWA010000269.1:0-6611 GCA_049190255.1 Gammaproteobacteria bacterium
CCTCCATCAGAGCATCATGGCCATCGTTTTGTTTGCCATTAATATTTACGGATTGAATCTCTCATCGTTTCTGGCGGATATCGCACCCTTTAAAACCATACCGACCCTTTTGGCCCTGTTGTTCCTTCTGCTGTTCATTTTCTATCTGACTATCGTTTGGTTTTTCGCCTTCGGTCCCTACCAAAAGCTTTATCAGGCCGATATCTCGCGACAGACCTATGTTTTTTCAAACATCTCGTTTTCAGTTCCGGTATTATTGCCCTGGCTGTTTTTGTCCGGAATTGCAGATATTATCCAGGCTCTGCCCTTTGAGGCTCCCAAAAGATTTTTAAGTACGACGGCGGGTGAAGTCAGCTATTTTCTTTTTTTCCTTCTGGGCGTAGCGATTTTGGGGCCGGCCTTGATTCAAAAATTCTGGAGGTGCAAACCGCTCGAGGACGGTTATTATCGAACCCGGATCGAGAGTTTGTGCCGCCGGGCGGAAATGGCCTATGCCGATATTTTATACTGGCCTATTTTCGGCGGTAAAATGATCACCGCCGGGGTTATGGGGCTTGTAAAAAAATTCCGTTACATTCTCGTTACGAATTCGCTGCTGCAGCTGCTCGAGCCGGAGGAAGTCGATGCCGTCATTGCCCACGAAATCGGGCATATCAAGAAGAAGCATCTGTTGTTTTATCTGGGCTTTTTCGTAGGTTACATGCTCCTTTCCTACGTTGCTTTCGATGTCATTATTTTTGCCATCCTCTACGCCGAGCCGGTCTACTGGCTGATCGGCAAAACCGGCCTCAGTCAGACGACCGTTATTTCCAGTTTGTCGAGTGTGGTTATTATCTGTGTGTTTTTAATTTATTTCCGCTTCATTTTTGGCTTTTTCATGCGCAATTTCGAACGCCAGGCCGACACCTATGTCTATGCCTTATTTGACAGTGCCAAACCGTTGATTTCCACCCTTGAAAAGATAGCGGCCACGAGCGGGCAGTCAGCGGACAAACCCAACTGGCATCATTTCAGTATCCGCCAGCGCATTGATTATCTTAAAAAATGCGAAACAAATGCGTCCTGGATATCCCGCCATGATGCCAAAATCAAAAAGAGCATCGGCGTTTATCTGGGGTGCCTGCTGTTGCTCGGGGTTTTGGGTTATCAGCTGAATGTGGGGATGATCGGTGAAAAGCTGAGCAGTCATTTTCTTGAGAAAGTCCTTTTGAGAGAGATAGACAAGGGGTCGGACAATCCGAATTTATACAGTCTGCTGGGAAATATTTATTACAGCAGGAAAAACTGGCCCGGTGTACAAGATGCCTGGGAAAAAACATTGACGCTGGATCCGGACAATGCCGAAGTGCTCAACAACCTGGCCTGGCATTATGCCACCTGTGAAGATAAGCAATACCGGGACCCCGATCGAGCGCTGGCCATGGCAACTCTGGCCGTCAGGCTTGAGAACCTTCCCCATATCTGGGATACTTTGGCCGAAAGCTACCATGTCAATGGTATGCCCGGCCGGGCATTGGAAGCCGCCCAACGGGCCCTGGCGCTGGCCAAAAAAAATCGGAGTTACTTTGAGGAGCAGCTGGCGAAGTTCAAAGAAGCGGCAGGGTACTGAGGGAAAGAATAAAAGGTTCAGAGTTCAAAAGTTCAGAGGTTCAACCCAGCCCCGGCCATCAAAGCGGCCGGTTTAATCCAAAAAGAAACTGAAGTTTCATATGAAGGTTATCTAAAAATCCCGATCCCCAGAACCCGCAACCTGCAACTCACTGACGCCATCTTTTCAATCTGAAATCCCAAATCTGAAATCCGAAATCGAAAGGCCCTGAACCTCTGAAGCCTCCCCAAAATTACCGAATACAGACCTTGCGCACCTGCAGTAAATCCAGCTGGCCGTTGAAAATTTTTTCTATTCCATCCTGCTTAAGCGTTACCATTCCGTCCTTTATGGCCTGGGCTCTAATTTCGCTAATCTTGGCTGTATTTTGAATCAGAAGCTTTATCTCATCGGTTCCCATCAATAATTCGTGCAGCGCCATCCGTCCCCGGTACCCATGGCCGTTGCAATCATCACAACCGACCGGCTTATTGAGCATCAACTCATCCTTAAAGGAAATTTTTAGCCGGTCGTTGAACCAGTCCAGTCCATATTCCCGTGCCAGGGAGCTATATTCTTCCAGCGAGAGATGATAGGGTTGCTTGCAATTTTCACACAGGGTTCTGGCCAGCCGCTGGGCCAGAATACACAGGATCGCGTCGGAAAAATTAAAGGGATCCATTCCCATATCCAGCAGACGGGTAATGCTTTCCGGAGCGCTATTGGTATGTAATGTTGATAACACCAGATGTCCGGTAAGTGATGCCTGGATTCCGATCGATGTGGTTTCTTTGTCGCGCATTTCACCCACCATGATGACATCCGGGTCGGCCCTGAGAAACGAACGCATGGCAGCGGCGAAATCCAATCCGATCTTGGGCTTGACCTGGAGCTGGCGCAATCCTTTTTGAGTAATTTCCACCGGATCTTCAGCGGTCCAGATCTTGGTTTTGGTATTATTGAGATACTTCAAGGCACTGTGAAGGGTGGTGGTTTTACCGGACCCGGTGGGGCCGCAAACAAATATGATTCCATAGGGATTGGAAATCGCCTCCACAAAATTTTTATAGTTGTTTTCGGAAAAACCTATTTGATCCAGCGGTAAGGGCTCGTTGCCGTCCAGGATGCGCATGACGACATCTTCCATGCCGCCCTGGGTTGGGAGGGTCGCCACCCGCAGCTCAATATTTTTGCCGCCGAATTTCTTAAATTTGATTTTTCCGTCCTGGGGCTTGCGGCGTTCGGCAATATCCAGATCGGCCATAATTTTAATTCGGGATACAACGGCACTGCGGTAATTGAAGGGGATGGTCTGGTAGACCAAGCAATCTCCGTCAATTCGTATCCTAATCCGGGTGTTTTCCTTACCGGGAAAGGGTTCGATATGAATATCGGAAGCGCCTCTGGCATAGGCATCCAGAATGAATTTATTCACCAGTTTAACTACCACGTTGTCTTCTTCACCGACCGCCTTTTCAGCTTCTTCAATTTCATTGCTTTCTGCCCGCATCACGGACAGAATTTCTTCAATATCAACCAGTTGTTTTTCATCCTGGGAAAAAAAGGTAATGATTTCAAGAATATCCTGCTTCAATGCCACACAGAACTTGAAATTTTTTCCGGGAAAAAGAGCTCTCATTTCGCGAATCCGCTGCTGATCGTGAGGATTGTCAATGGCAATGACAATTCTATTATCTTCTTCACGCAGCGGGACCCAGAAATGATGGCGCATAAATGGTACATTCAGACCGACCAGCAGATCACCGGGTATCGGGATATTTTGTGTGAATTCAACTGCCTCAACATCATAGAATTGGCTCAGAGACGCCAGCACGTCTTTTTTAGCAATTTTGAGATCCGAAATAAATATTGATTCAATTGCCACGGTTTTTAGTCTGGCTTGAATAATTGCTTTTTCCAGTTCGTTGTGAGTCAGCAGATGATTTTCCAGGAGAAGATTAAATTTTCCGGTGGCATAACGCTTGGCAAGTTTTTTCAGGGTGTAAAGGGCGATGCCGAGAATGTCACTGACTTCTTTGAGGGAGCGTTCATCGATTTCTACAAACGCAGGTCCGACTTTGCGGTTCATCAGTTGAATAACGCCCAGCAAACTATTTTTGAAGACAATCGGATGGGCCAGCACCTGTCGTGTCGTAAAGCCGGTTAGCATATCCCAGCTTTCATCGAATCTTAAGGCGGGATCAATGGCAGCCAATTCCTTAACATCATAGGCATTGGTCACATTGACAGGTCGTTTTTTAAACGCGCACCAGCCGGCGATGCTTTTAGTGGATATGGGTAGGTGTATCTCTTCTATGTCGTTGGCGGACTGAAATCGCGAAACAAGTTCACGCTTGTGGGCATCAACGACGTAGAGGGTGACTCGGTCGGCCTTAAAAAGGGATGTAATATCATCTTTCAGGTCGATTAAAATTTCATCTAAATTATTGACAGCGTTTATTTTGTTGCAGATAGCCTGTAAGCGGGTCCGGTAGACCACTTCAGAGGTGAGATGTTGAATCTGTCGGTCTTTGCTGTTTGAAGTTATGAAGGCGGATACCACGGCGATTTCTCCAAATATTAAAATAGCTTAAAGCATGAGATCATAAAAAGCTACGAAATTTAGCGTGATTATTAATTGTGTATTGGAGAAATTCGATTGCGGATTTGGGATTTGGGATTGCGGAATTTTATTATGAATTGGATCTGATTGTAATTCCACCAATCCGAAATCTGCAATCCGAAATCCGAAATTCTTTGACTCCAGTACTCCAAGATCGCAAGACTCAAAGATTTCTGGCAACCTTGAATTTATCTTTTTATAGCTTATCGTTCCCTAATTTTTTTGAGGTTGGCGTAGATCTTTTTTGACCCTCCCAGGATCAATAAAAAACCGAGCAGATAAAAACAAAAATAAATGAATCCAATTATCGAAGCAAATGTTTCGATGGTTTTAATTTGCGGCATGACCTGGGGAATTCGAAAAAACACTCCTACACCGGCCAGCAGGAGCAAGATTCCCCAAATCAGCTGAAAATGGATCCTGTTTTTTTCCATAAATCTTCAATCTTCAATCGAAAATATTCAATCCGTTAGGTTTCCTTTGAAATCGGCTTTTCGTTTTTCGACAAAAGCGCTGGTGCCTTCCTTAGCATCCGGGCTGGCAAAACTAATGGCAAAGGCATCAATTTCAATGCTGCAACCGGTGGCAAGGTCCACATCCATTCCGCGATTAATCGCCCGCTTGGCTTCTCTCAGGGACACTTTGCCCTTGGCCGCGATTGCGCCGGCGGTTTTCATGACGTCTTCCATGAGTTGCTCCTGGGGCACCACCTTATTGGCCAGTCCGATTTGGAGGGCTTCGGCGGCGGAAATCATTTTGCCGGTAAAAATCATTTCTTTGGCCATATTGGTGCCGATCAGACGGGGCAGTCGCTGGGTACCGCCAAAACCGGGGATAAGTCCGAGGTTTATTTCAGGTTGTCCAAACCTGGCGTTTTCCGCAGCATAGATAAAGTCACAGGCAATAGCGATCTCGGTGCCGCCGCCCAGTGCGAATCCGTTTACCGCAGCGATTACGGCAATCGGAAGTCGCTGCAGTTTGCGGATAATATCGTAGCCGATTTCGGCAAAGTTCTTGGCTGAAAGGGAATTAAATGTCGCCAGTTCGGTGATGTCGGCACCGGCCACAAATGATTTGTCCCCTGCCCCGGTCAACACCAGCACGCGGATATTTTCGTCAGCGGCAATGTCGTCCAGGGCCTGGGACAGCTCGCCAAGCAGCGCGCCATTCAGGGCGTTGAGGGCCTTGGGCCGGTTAAAGGTGATGGTCGCAATTCCTTCATTGACTTCATAGATAATGTTTTCGTATGCCATTTTTACCTCCGTAAGAGTTAGATACAGACAATAAACTATTCAACGAGGTCTGTATTGGATAAAAGATAGAGAAGGTTTTGTAAAGCCTTAAAATCCCAAATCCCAAGCATCAAATTATTTGTTATTTTTAGTGACCGGTTAATTTATAGATTTTTTAATTTCAGATTGTTATCTTTTAAATGCTACAACTCAGGTTAACTTTGTTCCCCCGTTGCTGCAATATATATAGCTGATAAAATAACCAATCCACCGATAAATTTGACCCAGGTTAACCCTTCATTAAATATAATATAAGCCATTATGGTAGCGCCAATGGGTTCTCCCAGCAGGGCGACGGCAACAAAACCGGTGCTAAACCATTTAAGCGCCCAATTATAGCTGGAGTGGCCGATGATTTGAGATATCAAGGCCATGGCCCAGAAAGCTGCAATGGTTTGGGTATTGTATCCGGTAACCGGCAATTGCAAAACCAGGACAACCAGCCATAAAAACAGCGCAGCGCTGCCGTAGCATATGGCCACATATGACAGCAAAGAAAGTTTGCGGCGCAGATTGCGACCCAATAACAGGTAGATCGCAGCGCAAATCGCTCCCATAACAGCTAACAAATCCCCCAGCAGCGCCCGGCCACCCGTGGCAAAATCTCCGAGACCGATAATGGAGCCGCCGACAACGCTAATGATAATACTGATGACTGTGGCCCGCGCCAGGCGGTCTTTGGTAATCAGGGGGGTAAACAGGCCAACCCAGAGTGGGATGGTGTTGACCAGTACCACCGAGTTGGCAATTGCGGTGTAATCCAAAGAGGAAATCCAGGTTGCAAAATGCAGGGCCAGAAATAGCCCGGAAAGTACGGCCATTTTGACGTCGCGAAACGATAAGTTGCGCAATTCATCCCCGGCTTTCCAGGCTGCCAGGGGGAGTATCACCAGGGAGGCCAGTCCCACCCGATAGGCGGCGGTAACCAGTGCCGGTGCATCTGCCAGGCGCGCAAATATCGAACCGGTGGACACACCGATAATACCGATGATCAAAACGGTAATGGGGTTAATGGGGAAGTTGGGATTATCTTGTTTTATCATCAGAAGTGCATCAAAAATAAATTCCAAATTAAAAGCACCAAATTACAAATAAATCTCAAATTTCA
>JAIVWA010000270.1:0-6571 GCA_049190255.1 Gammaproteobacteria bacterium
GAAAAGGCTACGCAGGCCAGGAGCGATACCACTCCGCCTCCGGCGGATCCGGGTTAGGGTTTATGCCGTCACCTCATGCAGGATTTCTATTAACTTTTCAATTTGTAACGGTTTCGCGAGATAGTAGGCAGCTTCTGCCGATCCGATCTCAAAGTCGGTCTCGGAGCCGTGGCCGGTAAGGAAGATAAATTTCATGCCAGGGGCCAACCCGCTTAATTTCCGCTTTAATTCGATACCCCCGATCCCCGGCATTTTGACATCTAGAATGGCCACGTCGTATCTACTATTCTCGGCCATTACCAGGGCCTCTTCACCCGTGTATACATAGTTGACGTCAATTCCCCGCAAAGCCAGCCTTTTGGACAGCATCATTGCAAATTTTTTCTCATCATCTACCAATAGAACCTTCATCTTCACTGATCTCCTTATCAATCAGGGTGGGCAAAGTAATCGTAAAAGTAGTGCCTTCATTTTCTTTGCTTGCCACCGATATGTTTCCCTGGAGCTTTTTGACCAGACCGTAAGTGATGGCAAGCCCCAGTCCGGTTCCCTGGCCCCTTTCTTTGGTGGTGAAAAAGGGTTCGAATATTTTCGACAGGTTCTCCTGTGACATGCCGCATCCATTATCGCTTATGGTAATGCTGACCCTATCTCTACTTTCGGGTGACGCCTTGATGTCCAGGTTACAGCCGTTATCTAAAGCCTGGAAGGCGTTGTTAACCAGATTCAACAGCACCTGTTGCAGCTTTCCCCGATCGGTTTCAATTTCGGGAATATCCTCCGCAATGTCCACGTAAACGTTTACATTTCGATATTCAGCCTCTTTTTTATAAAAAACGAGTAGGTCTGAAATAATCTCATTCAGGTTGACCTTTTGAATTTTGACGTCAAATTTACGGGCAAACCCGAGAAGTTGTCTGGTAATCGTGCCACACCTTTCGACGGCATCCAGAATATAATCTATGTTTTCGAGTAACTCATCATCTTTATTGTATTGTTTCTTGATAGTAAACTGATCTTTCACATACCCGGCAGTTTCGTTGATCAATGCCAGAGGGTTGTTAATCTCATGGGCAACCCCGGCCGCCAGTTGGCCGATTGAAGCCAGCTGGCAATTCTGTTCCGCCAAAGCCATGGTTTCAGCCTTCTCCTGGTCCGCCCGATAAAGGGTATTGACCATGAAGGTGCACGTAATCGGTATAACGATCAAAATAACGACAATGTCGAAGAAGACAAACCAGTTAAAGTTTGCGTGCAACTGCTGCAAGACTTTTGTCATCCCCGCTTTTTGTTTGACCACCATAAGAATAAAAGGGGTGCCGGCAATTTGGGTGGAAATAAACGCATAGCCCCTGATGATGGATCGCTTTTGATTGTCGGTCTCTATAACCGCTTGGGTCCTCGGTGAATAATCCGGTATAGGCAGGGCCATCTTTTGAAATATGTCGCCATAGTGTTTTGAAGCGGTTTGGATGGCGCCGGACCGGTTGACAAGGAAAATATCCGCATGTTCACCGGTTCTGTATGAAGACAGGGTTTGTATCAACTGATCCGTTTCCAGCGTGGCCCGTAGGATAAAAAAGGACCCATCGGGCCGGAATGATTTTGCCGCAACGATAAAATGGGGAAGGTCGCGATACCCGCGATATATTTCACTGACATAAAAATGGTGCTTCTGGCACTCAACGAACCAGACTTGATTGCTGTAGTTTTTGCCCTCCAGTTTAAAAGGCCCGGCATAAGCGATTTGGATCCCCGTGTGGTCGATCACGCTAAGATCCGTTAATCCGCCGAATCCTAATTTGAGATTCCGTAAAATCTCCGCCAGGTGAGCGGGATTCACCAGTTGCGCATACTTAATTTCATTGACGGTGAATCTCAAGGCATTCAGGTGCTCTTCCAGAAAAAAAGCCACCGCCCGTCTGGCGTTGGACGTCACCCGTTCGGTGCGAAGAATAATTTCCGAATCGACTGATTTTTGGATGAGCCGGTAATGGATAATGGTGGCGGCCACCAAGGGCAGAAGGGCCGCAACAACCAGTACAAAAATGCCGAGCCCCCAGATCTTTCTATAATTCGTAAACCTGAGATAGGGGGTTAGGTGTTCATTATCGCGACCATAAAATTGGGGCCGGATCAGCCCGAATGTCTTGCGGAACCTGCCAATCATGCTGACGCCTCCCCGATCTGTGCCAGAATGCCCATCAGTTCTTCAATCCCAAGAGGTTTGTGCATAAAAGCGTAAGCCCCCAGCTGCATGCATTCCCGTCGATCTTTTTCCGTCCCATGGCCGGTCAAAATAATAACGGGTGTCCGTGTATCAGTCTCTTTGATCCGGGTCAGGACTTCGCTACCATAAATATCGGGCAGGTGGAGATCCAACAGAATAAGGGAAAATTTTTTTTGTTTTAAAATGTTTAGCGCTTCTTTACCGTTGAAGCAAACTTCACAAACACAGCCCCGAAGATTCAAACGCTTGGCCAGCATATTCGCAAACCGCTGTTCGTCATCGACAATTAATAGATTGAATTGTTTCATTTTGTTACATAATTTTTGTTGACTGTTTAATTATTTTGTTTTATAGATCCCATATACATCAATAAGTTTCATTTGTAAACACTTTTTTGAAAGGGTGATTAAATGGTAAACATTCGAATGCGCACTGCAGGTTGGTTGTTTGGATCCCTCATGGTTTTCATCTTGAGCTGCCCGGCTTTAGCCTATGCTGCGGAACAGGCAGTCGTTGGCGCCACCGTTAAACCCTGGTGGTTCTGGCCGATCATATTATTCGTATTCTGCCTGGTACTCGGAATCCTGGCGGTAATGGCCGGCGTCGGCGGCGGCGTACTCTATGTACCTCTGGTGAGCGGATTTTTTCCGTTCCATATCGATTTCGTTAGAGGGGTCGGGCTCATGGTTGCCCTGGCCGGTGCGCTGGCAGCGGGTCCGGGATTGCTGCGGCGCAATCTGGCCAACCTGCGACTTGCCCTGCCGGTGGCCTTGATTGCATCTACCTTTTCTATTGTAGGGGCCATGCTGGGGCTATACCTGTCGGCTTTGAATCCCGACATCATTCAAACCTGCCTGGGGGTGACCATTGTGGCCATCGCCATCCTGTTGCTGCTTTCAAAGAATACAGAAAAGCCGGTGGTGACCAAACAGGATGCCATCGGGCTGGTTTTGGGACTGAGAGGGGCCTATTGGGACGATGGTGCCCGCGAAAGCGTGGAATGGAAAACCCATCGAACCTTGCTGGGCCTGCTCATGTTTATCCTGGTCGGTCTGCTGGCCGGCATGTTCGGGCTGGGTGCGGGGTGGGCCAACATGCCGGTCCTCAACCTTCTGATGGGTGTTCCGCTGAAGGTGTCGGTGGCTACCAGCAAGTTTTTACTGTCCATCACGGATACATCGGCCGCCTGGATATACATGAACCGGGGGTGTGTCATTCCCCTGATCGCCGTTCCCTCCATCGTCGGTTTGATGCTGGGATCCCTGATCGGGGTCAAGATTCTGGCCGTTGCCAAGCCCAAAATGATTCGATACATGGTTATTGGCGTTTTGTTTTTTGCCGGACTGAAATCCATCGATAAAGGATTGGGCCTTGGGTTATTAGGATAACCATGTGACGATTTAACTACGGAGTTGAATATTATGAATACCCTAAAGAAAGAAGACCTCCAACCCTCACGGGAACAAATCATCTATGCCAACCTGTTGATTATCGGCGTTTTGGCCGGTTTAATCATCCTTGTGACAACCTACGCCATATATGTGACCGGCATACTGCCGGCCCATATCGACATATCTCTAATTCCCGAGCTCTGGGGTAAGGGCGTCGGTGAATATCTGGAAATTACCCATTCACCCCATGGGTGGGGGTGGGTCCCTTTGCTGGCCAAAGGGGACTTTCTCAACTACATTGGTTTTGCGCTGCTTGCTCTGATGACCATCTTCTGTTATCTGGTTTTGGTCAGGGGATATATCCGTCAAAAAAATTGGATATTTACGGTTATCGCTGTCCTGGAAATCGTGGTATTGTCCGTGGCGGCGTCCGGAATTTTAGGCAGCGGGGGCCATTGAGGGGCCAGCATGGCATAGGGGTGCAACCACAAATTGGGTCGTTTCCGGATGTTTATTTCAGGAAACGGCTTAACCCGGATCGCTCCATCCGGGATTGAAGAAAGGTGAAATATGAAAGCAAAAAAAATAAATATCCTGCTGGTAGATGACAACGAAAAGTTTCTGAAATCCGTGGCTGAAAGGACCCGCTTAAAAGGATTTAATGTTTTCACGGCCCTTAACGGCCGGCAGGCGATTGAGATTGCCCAAAAGGAATCTATTCATGTGGCCGTAATCGATCAAAGATTGCCCGATATGGAGGGTTTGGTGGTTATCACACAATTGAAAGGAATAACGCCGGATATCCAAACAATCCTGTTGACGGGCCATGGCGACGAAAAACTAAAAGAAGCCAGCGAAGCCCTTGATTCAACCTATTTTGACAAACAGGATATGGGAAAATTCTGGTCGTTTTTGTCAAATTTGCCGCTGGGCAATATCAATATTCTTCTGGTGGACGACAACCCGAAATTTTTAAATACCCTGGCAGAGCGGATACGGCTGAAAGGCTATGAGCCCTATACGGCATTAAATGGACAGGAGGCGCTTGATATTACCAAGACCACCAAAATTCATATAGCGGTAGTTGATCAGAGAATGCCCGATATGGATGGCCTGGTGGTGATCACGAAGCTTAAAGAAATTGATGCCGATATCCAAACGCTTCTTTTAACAGGCCATGGAGATGAAAAGCTTAAAGAGGCCACGGAAGCGCTCAACTCATCCTATTTCGAAAAAGAAGATATGGGTAAATTCTGGGGATTTGTAAGAAAAGTACTGCAAAGCCTCGAGACATCCATGGCGGCAGCGGGGATGGCCACCGGCGGTGACCTGGAGGATGCCGTCGATATCGAATCACATCATGTCAAAAATAAAAAATTTGAAAAAAATGACTAACACTACCTGGAAAATTCTATTGGTGGATGATGAGGAAAAGTTTTTAAATTCCATTGCGGAACGCTTGAGGCTTTTGGGCTTCGATCCGCTCAAAGCGTCGAACGGCCGGCAAGCCCTGGCGCTTGCGAAAAACAACCGCATCGATCTGGCAATCGTGGATTTAAAAATGCCCGACATGGACGGGATAGTGACCATCACCAAGTTAAAGGAAATCTACCCTGATTTAAGATCAGTCCTGTTGACCGGACATGGCAGCGAAAAAGTGAAACAGGCAACCGAAGCCCTTAACACAGCCTATTTCGAAAAGGACCAGATGGAAGCATTCTGGAACTTTATTAAGAGGAGCAATAAAAGCGGCAACACCGTTGTCATCAGACCGCCTTCTGCTACCATGACCTCGGATTCCGGCATCGTTAATCAAGAATACGCGTTTAAGCCGGGAAAAATTGAGATAATGTCTGATCACGCATCAATAGAAAATATCCCGGCGTCGTCCGCAGCCGATAGGGAAAAGGATGAAACCGCTGCCGTTAACCGGCTCAGAATGATCGGTGAAACCCTGGCGATGCAGGAATTGAGGAAAAATATCGATCGGTTGGCAGCACTGGATTGCACGGTGATCATTCGCGGCGAAACGGGCACCGGAAAGGAATTGGCCGCCAGGCTCATTCACAACTCAAGTGCCCGAAAAAATGATCGGTTTATGGCGATCAACTGCGGCTGTTTCAGCAATGATCTGCTCATCGAAGAGTTTTTTAGACCTGGGAATACTGTCTTTCCCGGGATCGCCCAGATGAGCGGCTCTATTGCCGGACCTGAGTCGGGAGGGACTATCCTGCTGGACCACATCGAGGAAATGTCCCCCAAGATGCAGCTTTCGATGTTGAAGATAATCGATAGTAAAAAAGTATCCCTGAAGGATGGTGTCGACGATTTTCCGTTTGATGTGCGTATACTTGCGGCCAGCCGCTACCACCTCGGGAAACTGGCTGAGGAAGGAAAATTCAGAGACGAGCTGTATTATCGTTTGAATGTACTTGAGCTGTTCATCCCTCCCCTGAGGGAGCGCAGAGATGACATCCCGCCCTTAGGCGGCTACTTTCTCGATAAGTTTTCAAAAGAGTTTAAAAAAGCGGTTGAATATATCTCGGACGAGGTCATTTCCATTTTTATGTCCTATGATTTCCCCGGCAATGTCCGCGAACTTGAGCACATCATTGAGCGCGCCGTCATCCTGGCCGATGGTAAAACCATCGAATCCAAACATCTTCCCGGACGGTTCCACAGTACTGACGCGCCACCTTTGGATCCTGCCAGAAAGTTCATGACGTTGGCAAAGTTGGAAAAGCATTATATTCTTGAGGTTCTAGAAGCAACCGGGGGCAACAAATCAAAAGCTACCGAGCTGTTGGGCATCAGCCGGGCAGCTTTGTGGAGAAAGCTTAAACAATTCAAGGAAGATAAACACCGTTCTTAAATTTAACTCAATTCATAAGCCACCGGCTATGCCGGTGAGAATTTAAGAGGTTCTACCGTTACCGCGAGGGCATGTATC
>JAIVWA010000271.1:0-430 GCA_049190255.1 Gammaproteobacteria bacterium
CAATGTGGGTGCACGCCTGGTTCATGAAATGACGGTCATGTGATACCACGATGACCGTGTTCCGGAACCGGTGGAGAAACTCCTGGAGCCAGGCAATGGACTTGATGTCCAGGTTGTTGGTGGGTTCGTCCAGGAGCAGGACGTCCGGGTTTCCGAACAGGGCCTGAGCAAGGAGCACGCGCACTTTTTCCCCGCCCTCGAGTTCCTTCATCTTTTTCTGGTGGAGTGCTTCGACGATTCCCAGGCTGTTTAAGAGAATCGTCGCTTCAGGCTCCGCCTCATAGCCGTTCATCTCCATAAATTCGTTCTCAAGCTCACCTGACTTGATTCCGTCTGCTTCGGTAAAATCCGGCTTGGCATAAAGCGCATCCCTTTCCGCCATAATTGCGTAAAGTTTTTCATGACCCATGCTTACCGTGTTTAAAACCGT
>JAIVWA010000271.1:439-6566 GCA_049190255.1 Gammaproteobacteria bacterium
CAAAGGCAAAGTGGTCCTGTCTCAAAACCGCGATTCGTTCCCTGGACCCTACCGAGACGGTTCCCGAGTCCGGTTCGATATCGCCTGTAAGAATCTTCAGGAACGTGGACTTCCCTGATCCGTTGGCGCCGATGAGTCCGTAACAGTTGCCCGGTGTAAATTTTATGTTGACATCGTTGAACAACACCCTCTTGCCGTAGGCGAGGGAAATGTTGGTTGTGCAGATCATTTTTCGGTCCCTTTTCATTAAACAATGTCTATCCCGAAACGGCCTTTTCCGGCCCAGGGAAGTGTTTTCACTTTATGGCAATCCGCCCGAGGCGGACAAATCCTCAAAATAGCTCGCCAATTCTGGAGTCGCAAAAACGATCAAAGTCTTGCGGGGAACCAAAACCTCCCTTTTCGGGGCGGACCCAAAATAAGAAAACCACAGGAACAGATCCTGTGGCACAAAAGTGGGCGGTGCCTCATCATTTTCCGAAGTGAAAGGAAATCCTTCCCGAAAAGACGTCCACGTATTTGCAGGTTCAGGAGATTAACACAAACAACCCCTATCGACTAAACCCAGGTTCTTGCGGTTAAGTTCAAAACTAATAAATATAAATACTTTTTAGCCAATGTCAAAACGTTTCAGGATGAAAGAATCCCGCCCTCTTTTTTTACACACTTTTTTTGGTTTTTGTGGTTGATAGTGACAGTAAATACAAACCTTACAGTTGCATTTTATTGTCAAAAGACCGGAGGTTACAATATTTAGATCACAAAAAGGCTCTTTTGTTTGCCATATGTCCTCCTGAATATAATTTTAGGATGACAATAACTCAAAAGACCCAATTATCCAGCGTCATCTTCGATATAAATTGTTCGTTAAAGTGGTAACAATAAAACGGAATGAGCGGTAACTTTGCTCCGGAATACGCAGCCTTTTGTTAGGCGCTGGATTCTGCAGATGCTACCGTCTCTATCTTGGATAGCTCGGCTTTCATCCGCTGCCCTGCATGCCACAAATCATATGCTTGCTGCATGCGCAACCAGAGCCCCGGCCCATTGCCAGCAAACTTACCAATTCTAAGTGCCATTTCAGTTGTGATTGGATGAGTACAGGCCAAGACACGGTGTAACTGCTGCCGTGAAATACCAAGCCGCCGCGCAGCTTCGCTA
This sequence comes from Gammaproteobacteria bacterium, assembly GCA_049190255.1. Classification (GTDB taxonomy): domain Bacteria; phylum Desulfobacterota; class Desulfobacteria; order Desulfobacterales; family JAFDCJ01; genus JAFDCJ01. Next base: position 1,601 of record JAIVWA010000271.1, read on the forward strand.
ACTGACAGGTCGAGGGCTGGAAGCACATCTTCACGCAGAACCTCACCGGGATGGGTTGGTGGACGATTCAAAGGACGTTTAACGAAATACTCTTCCATGGTTTTACCTCAATGATATTGTTCAAGATCTACCCGCAGCGCCTCACCCTCCTGCCACTCAAATATGATACACCATGGGCCGTTGATGTGGATACTGTAACGTTTAGGTACTCCCCGAAGGCCGTGGAAATTGAACCCCGGCACATTCAAATCTGTCAATGACTATGCTTGATCCAAAGCTTCTAAGCGTCGCAGGCAACGAGATTGTAAATCCTGCCGCATTCGACGGCTGCGGCCTCGCTCAAACAGCTCAACAAGGCCTTTGTGCCTAAAGCTTTGAATCATGCTCCAATTTGTAACATCTCTTGTTACTATGTCAACAGTTTTGTTACAGTAAATTTGGATAGAGGGGGACGCCCTTCATATTTACAGTTTTGATAGATGGGGATAGATGTAGAGGGGGACGCCCTTCACATTTACAGTTTTGACCAATGTAAAAGCGGTATGAGATGAGTGGTAATTGCCCTTCTAATAATCGATGCTGCCCATTTCACATATCATGCTGTGATCAGTAATAGAAAGCACACGAATCGGATTTAGCCCCCAAACGATGCTTCCGGGATCTCTACCACCGCGGGGTCCCCGGCTTCAATGGCATTCATTTTGCCCATTGTAATCGGAAGAATGGAGTTGATAAAATATCGGGCGGATTGAAGCTGGCCCTCATAAAAAGCGGCGTCTTTGTTTTTGGCTGCCTTCTTATGTCTGACCTTCGGGTCCAGTCCGCCGGCCAGTTTTTCCAATTTGGGAACTGCGATGGTCGCCCGCCACAAAAGCATCCAGGCCATGCAGACATCTCCTATAACATCCAAAAACGGTTTGGCGTAGGCAAACGCCACCTTGAAATCGTCCGACAGGGCGGTTTTACCCAGGTGCATGGCGACCTCACCCAGGCGGTTGACGGCTTCATCGACACGGGCCGCCAGATCTTCCAGTTCCTTGATTTTTTTGGCCTGTCCGGTGATTTTCTGGATCTCCTGCATGAAATTCAAAAACACCACACCGCCCTTCATCCCCAGCTTGCGACCCAGGACATCCATGGCCTGAATACCGTTGGTACCCTCATAGATGGATGCAATTTTACAATCTCTCATCAGTTGTTCCACCGGATAATCACGGGTATAGCCGTAGCCGCCATAAACCTGAATGGCTTCGACACAGATTTCAAATCCGCGATCGGAACAGTAGGATTTAATTACCGGGGTCAAAAGATCAATCAGACCCTGATTATATTCTCGTTCCTCATCGTCATCGGAGCAGGTCCGCCGGTCAATCAATGAACTGATCAGGTAGATGAAACTGCGCATCCCCTCGACATGCGCTTTCATCCACAGCAGCATTCGGCGCACATCCGGATGGCGGATAATCGGCACCTGGGGTGCATCCGGGTCCTGGATCGATTCCAGATCCTTGCCCTGGAGACGTTCCCGGGCGTAATTGAGTGCATACATGTAAGCGGCAGACCCGCTGATAAAGCCGATAAACCCAACCGATAGCCGGGCGACGTTCATCATGTAAAACATGGCCCGCATGCCCTTGTTCTCTTCTCCCAGCAAAAGCCCCCGGCATTTTCCCTGGCTCCCCAACGCCATGGAACAGGTGGAGCTGCCATGGATGCCCATCTTTTCCTCCAGCCCGGTGCAGACGATATCGTTGGGTTCACCCAGGCTGCCGTCATCGTTAACCCAGATTTTTGGGATCAGAAACAACGAAATCCCCTTGGTGCCTTTGGGCGCCCCTTCAATGCGAGCCAGCACCGGATGGATGATGTTTTCAGTCAGATCCTGATCTCCGGCGGTGATGAAAATTTTGTTGCCGGTCATCGAGTAGGTTCCGTCCGGATTTTTTACAGCCGAGGTTGTCAACGCCCCCACGTCTGATCCGGCCTGGGCTTCGGTCAACTGCATGGTGCCGCTCCATTCGCCGGTATACATTTTTTTTAGAAACAGATTTTTCTGCTCTTCGGTACCGTAGATCTCAACAAGCTCTCCGGCCGCATACCCCACCACACCGTAGAGCGTAAAGGCGTAGTTGGCTCCTACCAGATACTCTGAAGCTGCCTGTGATATGCAATAGGGGAGCCCCTGTCCGCCGAGTTCGGGATCTGCGACCATGGCAGTCCATTCGCCTTCTTTAAAAAGTTTGTAAGGGCGATGGTAACAGGCCGGAACCTTCACCTGCCCGTTTTCCAACCGCACCCCCTCACGGTCTCCTTCGGCAAAGGTCGGCAAAATCTCTTTGACAGCCAGGTTGCGCGCTTCGTTGATGATCAGATCAAAGGTTTTTTTGTTAAATTCCGCAAACTTTTCATGTTGCGTCAGTTCCTCGACATTGAATTGTTCATAGAGAACAAAATCAATATCCCGTCGATCGGTTATTACCTGTGCCATAGTTTGCCTCCCCATATTTTGGTTAAGGCACAAATTCCTTAAAAATTTAGATAGTGAAGATTTGTTTGCTGTTGCCCCAATCACCGGAGGCAAACTGTTAATTGTTATTGGTTAATCGTTATTGGTAGATTTAACCGCCAATTTGGTTTGAGATCCAATAACTAATAACTAATAACTTGTATATTCTAATCTCAATTGATAATTATGGTATGTTAAAAGCAAAGGTTAGCGCTTTTTCCACCGGGCCGCCCGCTTTTCTATCATGGCGGTGAGGCCTTCCTGGAAATCTTCTGTTCTGAGCAACATGCTGTTATGGTTGGCCTCCATATCAAGCTGGGTCATGAGATCAACACCATCGCCGCGCTTGATGATTTTTTTAACCGCTCCACCGGCAAGCGGCGCGGTGGCGGCCATATCCCGGGCCATTTTTTCAGCTTCAGCAATAAGATCTTCTTCGGGATAGATGTAATTCACCAGTCCCCAATCGATGGCCTGTTGGGCCGTGTAATCGCGGGCCGTCAGAAAAATCTCCATGGCCCTTGAAGGTCCAAGGAGTCTTGAAAGCCGTGAGGTTCCCCCCAGGTCGGCAATTACGCCCAGTTTTAACTCCGGCATGGCCCAGATACAATCGTCACTCATGAGGCGAATATCACAGGCCAGGGCCAACTCGATGCCGAGGCCCAGGGTCCGGCCGTGCATGGCACAAATAATGGGAATCTCCACCGCCTCGAGACGATTAAAATACTGCTGGAACCTGTAAATCAGGGCCCGCAGTGGAGCCCGCCGCCGGCACCGGCCTCCCCCAGGCAGGCGCCCACCTCGGCTCCCAGGGAGTTAAGATCAACACCGGCAGAAAATATCTTTCCTTCTCCCTTGATAATAATGGCCCTGATGTCCGGATCGCCAGTTTGGCTCTCAGTCATCTCACAGATCCCCGTCAGCATCTCGACGGTGATGGCATTTCGCTTTTTTGGACGATTTAAGGAAATGGTATAAATGTTTCCTTTTTTCTCACCGGCTAGATTGCTTTCTGTCATAGGAACCTCGCAAATTAAGGAAATGGTTTTGTGCTTTGTATTTAGAGATCTGCAATGGTCATATTAAAATCTCCAGATCCTCAATCGGATATGCCATACACGAATGCACATAGCCAAACTGCCGGTCCGACTTTCGAACGGGCACCCCCGGTGGTTGATACACTTTACCGGAAAGAATTTTTACCCGGCACATGCTGCATTCACCGGACCGGCACAATGAGGGCACAATCACGTCATTTTTTTCCAGCACCGTCAGCAATGGTTCACCCGCGCAGGCTTGGATCCGCTGTCCGTTTTCAACCTTTACATTGAAGACATCATCCTTGCTGATCGTATCGGGCCAGCCGGGATACTCCCAGATATTGGGAGGAGCGCCGTACATTTCCTGCTTGATTTTACGCCGGGGCACACCCATTACTTCGACCTGGGGCAGGCAGAAATCATAGAGGCCCTGGGGCCCGCAGATAAAAAATGATTTATCTTCGATGTTTTCCAGTACCTCTTTCATGAGATCACGGGTAATGAATCCACAGGCCCCGGCATAACCACCGGAAGGCTCTTCTACTACCGGGATGTAATGGATACTATCAAATCGGTCGGCTATACGGTTGACCTCGGCGCCAAAGATAATATCATCCATGGTTTTATTGCCGTAAAAAAGGTATACGCTGCGGTCCAGTCCGCATTCAATAATCTCGCGAATCATACTCATAAACGGCGTAATTCCACTGCCGCCGGCAATGCAGACCATGGTCTTTTTATGAATCAATGGATTAAAGTAGAAATTGCCCGATGGTCCGGAGCTGACCAGCGTATCGCCTCGTTTGACCTCATCGAGCAAATAATTGGAAACCAGCCCATTTTCAATCCGCCGCACGGTAATATCATAGAATCCGGTTTGATTGGGTTGGGATGATATACTGTAAGGACGGCTTGTGCGAATGGTTCCGATTTCAAGGAAAAGGGCAATGTACTGCCCGGCCAGAAAAGGAGGGAGGTAGTTGTCCTTTGAAACCAGCCGCAGGGTTTTGGTCGACGAGGTTTCCTCGATGATATCGGTCACAGACAGCTCTATCCGCTCGGGATGCAGTTGGCGGATATACTCCTCTGCGGAAGCCACGGCAGATGAAACCGTCCCGCCCAATTTTCGACTGACTTTGATTTCTTCGGCGATATCCTGGTATCCGTCAAATTCCTGCCAGATGCCTTTTCGCATTGTATCCTCCCGGGTTGGACTATTTGCAAAGCGTGGGGTCGACGCCAGTTAGAGCAATTACTCGTTCTTATATAAGGTTTCAGGTGTCAGGTTTCAGTGTTCAGCACTTCCACCCTCTGACACCTCATATAGAATTTCACGAAATCCAATGTCACTTTCGTGATGCTCCATACTCGCTACAGAGTACGGACTTTATCGTGCGCCGACTCGCCTGATAATCGACTT
>JAIVWA010000272.1:0-6547 GCA_049190255.1 Gammaproteobacteria bacterium
TGAAGTAAGTTGTTAGATCGAAGGTTCGGCGGATTAATTAATTAATCCGCCCGGATCAACTTCTAAATATTTCCTTCAATTTTCAAAGAATAAATTTATACTACCCAACCCTGTTATGGCTATTTTTCAGGGCGGAGTAATTAGTTCACATTTATTTCAAAAGTCATGCAACTAGGCTTCACAAAAAAATGGCAGGCGCGCACTGGTTGAAGCTTCGCGGCCTGCCATCTAATTAACACGTAATTAAGGATTAAGGAAATTATTCTTTTGGTTTCCCCAAAGCTTCTTCAAACATCTGCTCATCCCACAGCTTGGAATCGGCGATGTTCTGGCGGAATTTGATGAAGTCGATGGTATCCTGACCCGTAATTTTCTTGGTGTTGAAGGCCCCGAAGCCCAGGAAGGCCTCACCGCTCATGTTGGCGGCCAGCCAGTGGCGGTTGCCGTTTTTGGCGATATCCCAGAAGTATTTCTTTTTCATGCGAATACCGTCGATGGACTTGGCCAGGCAGCCGGGGAAGAGGTTGGCAAAGGTCCAGACGATCTTGTCAACTTCTTTGTCCAGCAGTTCAAAGTCCGCGTTGGCCTGATGCTCTCTGACCAGCGCCCGCGCCTCTTTAAGCGCTTCTCCCTTTTTAAATTCACCGTAGACAATTTCACCGTCTTCAACATATTTGTCGGTAACAATCTGGGGATTGCGGACCCATTGGCCGTCAATTTTTAAGACCGGTACGACCTTGCTGATCACGTTTTTGGCCTTCATTTTATAAGCGGACCACATCTCACAGGAAACGCAGTTCCACATGGCATCCTCACTGCTGAGCATCCAGGGCAAAAAGTCCGATGAACCACCATCCGGAGCCGAACCGTGGCGCGGGCCGGCCTGGCCGAAGATGGCCAGGTCTGAGGAAAGGGTCAGGTCACAGGCCATCCCGATTTCCTGACCGCCGGCAACCCGCATGCCGTTGACCCGGCAAATAACCGGCTTTTTGCAGGCCAGAATGGAATCCACCATGTGGTTGAACAGCTCCATGTACTGGCCGTATTCATCCGGCCGCTGGCTGTAAAACTCACTGTATTCCTTGGTGTTGCCGCCGGTGCAAAACGAATATGGGCCGGTGGCCGTGAAAATAACGGCGACCACACTGCGGTCAAGGGAAGAATTTTCAAATCCGGCGATCACCCCTTTGACCATTTCAGTGGTGTAAGAGTTGTACTGTTTGGGATTGTTCAGGCGAATCCAGGCCACATACAATCCATCCTGCACATTTCCCTTGGGGTCTGTCAACGGGCGTTTTTCGTAAACCACGCAGGGAGCATCGGCATCCGTCCCCCAATGTACGTCAGTATGCAGTGCGTGGTCTTTTTGTTCGTTGTCTCTGGGCATCCAGTCTAAAGTCATAGTGTTTTTCTCCTTTGTTTTGTAATTGGATTATTAGTTTGTACTATAGTAATAAATTCCCATCCCCTAGAAATCAGGTGTCAACACAATACGTTTGTCCGGAGAAACTTTATGCGCCTCATCGAAAGTCTCCACGATGGTGCTCATGGGTCGGGTCTGCACGAACGCATCAATGTTGATTTTTCCTGAAGTCACCATGTCCAAAACAATGGGATAGTATTCAGGCAAACAACCCCAGGTCCCAATGATTTCGGCGTCAAATGCCATCAGCCGGCCCATCATGTATTCGATCTTGGCCATTCCGAAACCGACGACGATCAATTTGCCGATAAAGCTTAGCAGGGACAGGCCAATGTCCTGCCCGGCCTTGGCGCCGGTGACTTCAAAAATCTTCCAGCCGAAGCCCGGCAGACCATTTTCCTTGCAAATGCCCTTAAATTCTTTGGACACCGCTCGGGCATCCTTGTCGGTGGAGTTGATCACAAAATCGGCACCAAAATTAAGGGCCCGGTCCAGCTTGGCCTGGTTACGGGCTATGCCGATAACCGTGTTGGCACCGAGGGCTTTGGCGGTTTGCCCCATGTACTGACCGACACCGCCGGTGATACCGATCACCACCACATTGTCACCCGGTTGGAAATCCGCCCGCTTGGCTGCCTGGTAAGGTGTGGTGGCAGCGTCTGCCACTATAGCCAGGTGTTCCAGGGGGATGTCTCCCCGATTTTTGACTTCACACAGATCAATGCTCGGTACCGGAATGTGGCTCGAAAAACCGCCGTAAAGCGCCAGGCTGTTGCCCGGCATTTTCTGGTTGAGACACCTGTTGCCGCGGCCGGTTTTGCATAAGATGCACTGACGGCAGGGCATGACCGCCGGAATGATAACCTCTTTGCCGACCCAGGCTTCATCACCGGCCACCACTGTGCCTGAAATTTCATGGCCCAGGGTCAAGGGCGGCTTGGAAACGGTCGGCACACCGTCATAAAAATATCCAAGGTCCGTGTGGCACACACCACAACCCGCAACTTCCACCAGGACCTCGCCCGGTTTTAATTCCGGTACGGGTATTTCCGCTTTTTCTATTTTGCCCGGAATAACCTCTTTGGTTTCTTTATCACGCGAGGTCGGTTGAACCATCTGCCAGGTTAAAATCTTGTCAGGTACTGCTGCCATTTTTTACCTCCTTATAATTTTTTATATCGTGGGATTTATGAACTTTAATATGATTGCCAGAATCAAAAGCTCCCTGAAGTTTCATATTTTAGCTACAATGTAACTACATAAGGTCTCGGCAGATGTCAAGAAAAATCGATATTTAATAAGCATTTGAATTTAATGCGCTTAAGCCTATTCAGCGGTCCATTCAAGATCGGAAAGCCAACCGTGGTTTTTTGTTGACATAATTAAATTGTAGCTTTAATGTAGCTTTTTAGAAATATTCAAAAACTTCAAACCGCAGGAGGATTCGATGCTATTAGAAGGAAAAAATGCTTTAGTCACCGGTGGTTCCCAGGGCATTGGAGCCGCCGCCTCCCTCGAATTGGCCCGGGAAGGCGCCAATATCTGTCTCACCTACCGCAAACACGAAGCTGAAGCCAAAGAATACGCAGATGAAATCCGTCAATTGGGACGTAAGGCCCTGGCGGTGCAGTGTGATATTTCCTCCTTTGCCGATGCCGAACGTGTGGTCAAGGCCGCCCTGGAAGAATTCGGCAGCCTTGAGATTTTGGTCAATAATGCCGGAATGAATTGGGACGGGGTTTCCTGGAAAATGTCGGAAGAGCAGTGGGATCGGGTATTGGAGGTAAATCTCAAAGGTTATTTTAATTTTACCCGTCATGTTGCCCCCATTTTCAAGGACCAGAAATACGGCAAAATCATCAATATAACATCGATAAACGGACTGCGCGGCAAATTCGGGCAAACCAACTACTCCGCTTCCAAGGCCGGTATCATCGGGTTTACCAAAGCCCTGGCAAAAGAGCTTGGCGCTTTCGGCGTCAACGTTAACGCCGTTGCTCCCGGGCTGATAGAAACCGCTATGCTCAAAGAATCCGAGGCCAGGGATAAGATCATCGATCTGGCAATGGGAGAAAGTGCCCTCAAACGCGTGGGTCAGCCCGAGGATCTGGCCAATCTGGTAGCCTTTCTGGCCACTGACAAGGCCAGGCACATTACCGGCGAGGTGATTAAGATTGATGGAGGACAGTATATTTAATTGAAGAGTGAAGATTGAATATTGAAGATTTGTGGAAGTCGCTTCGCTCCATCGTTCTAAATAATTATAGAATTTCTTAAGATGGCAATAAACTATTTTAAAGCAAATTCCCTATGAGGAGATAAAGTATGGGTAAGGTAGCTATAATCGGCGTCGGTCAGAGTGCGTTTGTCAGGTCCTATCCCGGTTCTATTCGTGAGTTGGCCTTTGACGGTTTTAAAGAAGCCGTGCAGGATGCTCAAATTACGACCCGGGATATAGGGGCGTCCGTCATCTGTTCCGCGCCCGAATACGACAAACAGCGATCGCCGGCAGGTGTTTTCGCAGAGTATCTGGGTCTCAACCCGCAACCGACCTTCTATGTGGAAAGTCTTTGCTCTTCGAGCAGCATGGGCGTGAGACTGGCCTACTCTCTGGTAAAATCAGGGCTTCACGATGTGATCGCCGTTATTGGATTTCAGAAAATGTCGGAAATATCATCTTCCGAATCCCAGGAGCGAATGGGCCGCGGCGCGGATATCCAGTGGGAAAGTCCTTTTGGCACCATGATGCCGGCCTATTATGCCATGTATGCCCGCGGGCACATGGAAAAATACGGAACCACACCGGATGATCTGGCCCTGATCCGGGTAAAAGCCGCTACTTACGGCCAGCTAAATGAGAAAGCCGTCTATCGCAAACCGGTGACGTTTGACATGTTTAAAGATCCGGAAAACCGCATGGCCGGACCGGTGGCCAGTCCGCTGCGGGTGGGTGACTGCTGTGCCAATGCCGACGGCAGCTCCTGTATAATTGTGGCCAGCGAAGAAAAAGCCAAAGCATTCAACAAGAAGCCGGTCTGGATCATGGGACTGGGTGCCGCCACGACCAGTGTCAATCTGGCGGGCAGGGATCTGTTTTCGGGATTAACCGTGGCCCAGGAAGCCGGTAAGCAGGCCTATGAGATGGCAGGCATTACCGCCAAAGACATCGATGTGGCGGAAGTCCATGACTGTTTCACCATCGCGGAAATGATGGCCTATGAAGATCTCGGCTTCGCCAAGCCGGGTGAAGGAAAAGAGCTGATTAAAAGTAAAGAAACTTATAAGGAAGGCAGCATTCCAGTCAACGTGGACGGCGGATTGCTGTCCAAAGGCCATCCCATCGGGGCCACCGGCGGATCCCAGATGAGGACCATCGTGCTGCAGCTCAGAGATGAAGCCGGTGAAATTCAGGTGGACAACCCCCAGATAGGACTGGTGCACAACATCGGTGGGGTCGGACTGTACGGAAATGTTACGATATTAGCCAGGTGATCTCCTTATTCGGATTTTAAAAAATAAGGAATGGATCCTTATCTTATTTTTATTTATTATTTGACAGGATTAACAGGATTTTCAGGATTTATTTTTTCAAAAATATTTTCCGACCGAGTCGGATTGAGTTTCCTCATTTTCTTCCCTCCGGGCCATAGGCCCTATAGGCCGGTGGCGGGAAAATGAGGAACCAAAAAGAATATCCAATTAATCCTGTAAATCCTGTCTTAATAGAAAAATTTAAAATAGAATCCATTCATTTTAACTTTTAGACATACACGACATTTATCCATTATCAGGGAGTTAAGCTATGAGTAAAAAAGAGGTTGATGATCGCTTTAAGAAATTCGGAACAGTTAGTTTCACCGCTATAACCAAAACCAATGATTTCATTGACTACCTGGAAAACGGAAAAGTCATGGGCACCCGCTGCAAAGATTGTGGTCAATCTTTTTTCCCGCCCCGGTCGGATTGCTACCAATGTCTGCCCGGTGAAATGGAGTGGTTTGAAGTCAGCGGTACGGGAAAGCTGGTCACTTACAGCAAGCTGGAATATGCTCCGATCGGATTTCAGGAGGACGTTCCCTACTGCATCGCCCTTCTGGACTACGGCGACTATAAGGTATTCGGCCGCATTGACCGCAACCTGCCGTCAGAAGAGATTAAAATGGGAATGGAGATGAAAACGGTCGCCAATACACTGCCGAACGGACAGTTAAATTATGTGTTTAAAAGACCGTAAACTTGATTTGCCACCACGTGCATTGAAAGCATCAAGTACAAAAATTTAAAAAGGAACAAAAACCATGTCGGAACTCAAGCATCTTAAATTTGAACAGGCTGACGGTGTCGCCCGGATTACGCTTAACCGCCCGAAGGTTAACATGATGAATATCGAAATGATGGACGAAATCAACAACCTGCTTGAAAGCTTTGTAAGCGATCAGGACCTCAAGTGTGTGGTCATCGATGCGGAGGGCAAACACTTCTGTACCGGGGTGGAAGTCGCCGATCACAAGCCGGACAAGGTGGGTGACATGATCGCCACCTTCAACCGAATTTTCGAGCTGCTTGAACAGATCGATGTTCCCGTTATTGCGCTCGTACAGGGGTTTTGCCTGGGCGGCGGCATGGAACTGGCAATTGCCTGTGATGTCATCGTCGCCGATAAAGGCGCTAAATTCGGTCAACCGGAAATTAAAGTCGGCTTTCTCCCGCCATACGCAGCCATCCGGCTGCCGCAGCTTGTCGGGCCGGCCAGGGCAGTCGAAATCTGCACGACCGGCAAATTTTACAGCGCAGAAGAATCCCAGCTTATGGGCATGGTTGCTCATGTGGCCGAAGACGGCCAGCTCAGCGAAACCGCCGAAAACATCGTCAAAGAAATTCGCTCCAACAGCCCGCTCATCATCCGGTTGAACAAACGGGCGGTCCGGCAGCATCTGGGAATGGATTTCAAGCAGGCCCTGGAAGGCGTCAGTGATCTTTTCCTGAACACCCTGATGAAATCCGAAGATACCCTCGAGGGTATCGCCAGCTACGAGGAACAGCGCAAACCGGTGTGGAAAAACAAATAACGCGCGTTGCGCGTTACGAGTTGCGCGTTGCGTGTTGCGCGGTGCGGGGGGTGCG
>JAIVWA010000273.1:0-6540 GCA_049190255.1 Gammaproteobacteria bacterium
AAATATAAGAATTGTAAAGAGTTGTCAAGTAGATGCGCGAGCTTAACATCTCGGAATTTCTACAACTTATTGGAATTATAGTTCTTTTTGTGGCTGTTTTCTTCTGACGGCCACCGTTCCAATCGCACGACCTTGAGGCTCCCGACAGGTTGGGGCGAAGCCTCTATCCTGGTTGGAGATTCGCATTGGAGTAATTTGGCTGTGGACCTACTGGGCTTTAATCTGACCGACGGTTTGAATCCTTACCGGATAGCCTTCCAACTCTGTCGGCAACTGTGCCTCAGTTTTCGGATTCGGGCCATCCAGGCCGATGATAATGGCCTGCTGTCCGTTTTTATCGAGGCCGATGCCGACGGATACGACACCGGCCATCTGCAGCAGTTGTGCTTCGTACTTATTTTTAACTTCCTTTATCGAAGGTGACATGTCGCAAGCCCCACCCATTGCCATTACGGGTAATAACAGTAATATGAGCAGCCGGTGAAATTTCAAAGTGAAACACCCAGTTCCGAGAAGACATTCTGGATGCGATTCATAATGGTACTCGTGTCACTGCCCGCAAACAGGAGCCCCACCAGGTTGTTGCTATCATCCAGGACTGCCGAACCGCTGTCGCCTCCCTGGCTCATCGCGCCGGCCATTAATTGATCCGTAAATTGGGCAATTTGTCCCTCCCCATACTGCACATTGACGGCTACATCCACCTGTTGAATTTCTCCGGTTGTAAAACCGGTAGTCCGGCCGCTTTTTTTGATCGCCATTCCCAACTCCCCTTCGATCGCCCCCTGGATGGTGCCAATCTCTAAAATTTCATTTTTGACATCGTCCGGGTTGATGGGGCGAGCAATGGCAGCGTCGACCAGGTTTTCGGTTGCCTGCTGATCAATGGCTTGCAACTGGACACTGCTTCCGAAAAGTCTGGCGATACTATTGAGAAAATTGGCGGTGCCCGTTGCAACCGGACAGTCACTGGGAGCACCGGTGATGTTAATGGGAATAAATTGTTCCAGGTCGGCGATATGATCGTCAGGATAACGGCCGCCGTCGTGGGGCCCGGGCTGCAGGATAGGATCACCAATTTCAGCGGCATTGCTGTTAGCCAGCACGTGATTGTTTGACAGGATAACGAAACGACCGTCCTTTTTCACCAGGCAACCCAGGGTACCGGCGGTGATGTCCCGGTGGCCGATACTCACCCCACCGGGGGCCGGCCGATGTTTTTCGGTGGGGGACTGCAAGGCGCGGATAATTCCGGTCTCAATTACATCTGTCGGCGTTCCATTCAGGCGGTCCGGCACTAGATCTTTGCTCGATAACTGCGAGGCTGCAAGTTTTTTAGTTACCGAACAAACAATGCTTAAAGTTGACGTTTTTTGGCCGCCGGTGATTTTGTATCCAACCCCTGCAGCTACGACATTCGACTGGTCCAGGAGTTGGCTGCGATAATTTTTGAGCGTGTTTTTTATTACTCCTAATTCATCTGCCATGCTGACCTCCCTTCATTTTTCCAACGACTGTTAATTAAACGTTTGGGTTAGTCCCCTTCCGTCAAGCCGACAATCGGCTTTACAAACTGGGATTCTGAGTCCCAGGGAAACAGGATCCAGGTGTCCTGGCTGACTTCGGTTATGAATGTATCCACGACGGGGCGTCCGGCCGGTTTGGCATAAACGGTGGCAAAATGGGCTTGGGGGAGCCGATTCCTTACAACCCGGGCCGTGTTGCCGGTATCCACCAAATCATCGATCAGCAACCAACCATCGCTGTCAGCCTCGGGAGCTTTCAGGACTGTTATGTCTTCCTGCTGCTGGTAATCATAACTGGAAATGCATATGGTATCCACCAGACGGATTTCCAGTTCCCGGGCGATAATCGAGGCCGGTACCAAACCTCCCCGGGTAATGGCGACGATTCCTTTCCAGGCTTTCATTTCCACCAATCTCCAGGCCAGTGCTTTTGAATCCCGGTGGAGTTGTTCCCAGGAGATCGGATAGGTTTTTTGGTATCGATCTTCGTCTTGCGGCATATGGAATTTTCCTTCGTTTACAGAAGACAGAGGCTCTTGAATTTGGAATCGGGAAGGCGGAATTCGGAATGTAATTATAGGCGCAAGGCGTAGTATTAGTTGAATAGTTGATTAGTTGAATAGTTTAATAGTGTAAAGGATTTCAGTCTATTTGACTAACAGACCCCCTTGCAGTTAACTCAATCAACTTAATCAACTTAATTAACTCAATCAACTATATATTAGTTTCCAGCAACCAGGCTCATATTAAGCATCGCGTATCGAGAATCCAGTATCCAGTATCGAGCGTTCTATTTCGTTCCGAAAATTTTATCGCCGGCATCTCCCAGGCCAGGTAAAATATAACCAATATCATTTAGTTTTTCATCAATGGCGGCTACGTAGACCTCCACATCGGGATGGGCGGCGGTCAATTTTTCGATACCCTCCGGTGCGGCAACCATAAAGATGCCTTTTATCTTCTTGCATCCTGATTCTTTGATCAGATCGATGGTCGCAATCAGCGAGCCGCCCGTGGCCAGCATGGGATCAAGTATCAGCGCAATCCGCGCCTCCATCGCACTGGTCATTTTGACATAATACCTGACCGGTTCCAAGGTCTCTTCGTTGCGGTAAAGCCCCACTACGCTGACCCTGGCAGATGGTATCAGTTCCAGAACTCCGGGCATCATACCCAAACCCGCTCTCAGGATAGGCACAACGGTGATTTTTTTGCCTTTTATTTTTTCAACTTGCACCGGTCCGGCCCATCCCTGAATGGTTTTGGTTTCCGTCTCCAGATCCTTGGTCGCTTCGTATGTCAGTAACGTGGCCAACTCTGAAGCAAGGTCTCTGAAATCCTTCGTGCTTACGTTATCTTCCCTCATTAAGGCGAGTTTGTGTTTAATCAGCGGATGATCTACGACATTTACTGGCACAGCGACCTCCTTTTTGGATAAATTGTTAGTGGCAACGGCAAGGACGGCAAATTGAAATTCACCGGGAGCAAAATTCAAATCGCACCATTCTTAGCCAATACTATCGCTGCCAGCCATATTCAAATTAGGTTGTTGTGTCAAGATGATTGAAGGATGTCGCCTGAATTGGGGCAGGGGTCTTGCGGAAGGTGTGATAGCCGTTTTAGATGGGGTTTAATAGGGGTGTTTAGTTCTGAAAAAGAAGTGCACAAAGACGTATGAGTACTGAAAAGTTCTTCAAAACACTGAAAAATAGTACAATATTTCAGGAGCTTAGTTCATACTGTTTTTTTATATCAGCATCTGGGATAAAATTAAAAAGTCAAAAAAACATAAAAAAATGCGCAGCATAAAATAATTAATCCGCCGGGCCTTCGATCTAACAACTTACTTCAGTTTTCAAATAACAATTTGCAACCCTAAATGTGCTATTTTTCAGGGCGGAGTAATTACGCAAGGAATTTGACGAATTACAAATTGATCAAAATTCACCTAAAGGTCTTTTGAAGGTGTAAGCGGCGGGTTCTTTGACAAGCGCTTCGCCGGCTTCGCCGGAATTATCTCCCAATAACGAAAAGGGAAGGGATATCACATAAAATACCGATCCAACGGCTGTTGCCACAATACCCACCGGTCGAACCACGATAAAATCAAACATCATGGCGCCCCCACTTGGGTCCTCCCTCTCAAAATATTCATCGGCCAGGCCGGTGGAGGCAAGTGGTACGATCAACAGCGCTGCGATGATGGCAATGATCAGGGATTTTTTGGCAATTCGAAACATTATTTTCTCCTCCATATGCAATGGTTTCTACGCTTTTTTTGAAACTGGAGCAGGTCTTAGATGGACTTATTGCTCATCTGCGTTGCGTAAATTTTGAATTCGATTCAATTTAGAATATTATAACCCTTTTTGGTTGTAAATTTCAACAAATTTGTTAAAAAAATACAATTCTCTCCGGCCAAAACAGATATTCTGGTATTAATATTCAATCGATAGTCGTCAATGTATAATGAAACCGGACACCGAAACCATAGAAGTGGCTGTTGTCATTCCAGTTTATCAAACCTTCACCTATAGCGTTCCCGAGCCCTTTTCTCCTTTTATTTCAACAGGCAAAAGAGTCCTTATCCCGTTTGGGCGGCGCAGGGTTACCGGATATATTTTGGGCCCCGGCAAAGGTTATGATAATAAAGAGATCAAATCTGTACTGGATATTCTCGATGAGCAGCCGCTTTTTCCACCTGCCATGGTGCCTTTTTTCAGATGGATTTCCGATTACTATAAATATCCCCTGGGTGAAGTTGTAAAAACCGCGCTGCCCGGCGGGCTGAATATCCGCGACTACGTTCGGGTTTCCCTGACCGAAAGTGGACAGGATGCCTTAAACGGCGCACAACTAAATCCGATCGCAAAACAGATTTTAGGTCATCTGCAGTCCGGACCCTGCCGGGTAAACGAGCTGTATAAAATAATTGATCCGAACATACCCGGTGCCCTGTTGTATTCCCTGGAGCAACGTGACTGGATCTCCAGGAAGTGGGAGCTTAGCCGGGCAAAGACGAAGGCCAGGTTCGAGCGCTTTGTGCGATTGACCGGCGGCCAGCTGCCTGCCGGGCGTCTGTCCAAGTCCAGATCAAAAATTATTGATGTTTTAAAGACCTGCGGGCAGATTTCAGTTAGAAAGCTCAAGGAGAGGGTTCCGACGGCTGCGACCTTAATCAAACCACTTGAAAAAGACGGCTATCTTACCATCGACCAGAAAAGGGTATACCGGGATCCTTTCGGAGAATCCATCAAGCCCGATACGGCCCCCAAATTAAACCGCGAGCAGGAGAATGCTGTTGCTTGTGTCTGCGGTTATATCGCTAAAGGCTATAAGACCTTTCTTTTGAACGGCGTTACCGGAAGCGGCAAAACCGAAGTCTACATGCAGGTTGCCGATGAGGTTTTAAAAGGCGGGCATTCCGTCCTGGTCCTGGTGCCGGAAATTGCATTGATTACTCAAATGGAGAGGAGGTTCCGGGCCCGTTTCGGTGACTGTGTCGGCGTACTGCACAGTGGCCTGTCGGCCGGCGAGCGCTACGATCAGTGGACTCGTATTTTGCAGGGCGAAGCAACCATAGTCATCGGGGCGCGCTCCGCCATCTTTACGCCTTTTGAAAACATCGGCATCATCATCGTCGACGAAGAACACGATTCGTCTTACAAGCAGGAAGGCAAATTGCGATACAATGCCCGGGATCTGGCGGTGGTCAGAGCAAAACAAAATGACTGCCTGGCCCTGTTGGGGTCGGCCACGCCTTCGATCCAATCGTACTACAATACCGTAACCGAGAAGTTCAGCGAGCTCACATTGACAAAGCGGGTCGAGCAGCGCTCCCTGCCTGAAATCAGTATTGTTGATCTTCGTGAAACCAGAGACACCCGGGGCATTGGGCGCTATATTTCCCCGCAACTGCTGCAGGCCATGCAAGAAACTCTTAAACGCGGTGAGCAGGTGCTGCTTTTCTTAAACCGCCGCGGATATGCCAGTTTTCCGGTTTGCAGTGCATGCGGACAGCCCATGCGCTGCAAGCATTGTGATATTTCACTGACCCTGCACCAGCGTTCCAACGCTTACCGGTGTCATTACTGCGGATTTAGCCGGTCCGCCGTGTCCAAATGTGATGTTTGCGGATCAGACAAAATCAGGCACCTCGGTCTTGGTACCGAAAAGCTGGAAGGCATGGTGACCAAGCTTTTCCCCCGGGCCCGGATTGCCCGCATGGACCGCGACACCACCGCCCGTAAGGGATCCATTTTAAAGCTCTTAAAAGGGCTTAGAGATAAAACCACAGATATTTTGGTGGGCACTCAAATGGTGGCCAAAGGACATGACTTTCCAAACATCACCCTGGTGGGGGTTATTTGTGCGGATCTTTCCCTGAGCTTTCCGGATTTTCGTGCCGGAGAACGAACCTTCCAGCTCCTGGCGCAGGTGGCCGGCCGGGCCGGGCGGGGAGATAGACCCGGCCGGGTGATTTTACAAACCTACAATCCGGAGCATTTCAGCATTGACGCCGCCCGACGCCAGGATTTTGCATCTTTTTACCAGCAGGAGATCGGTTTCAGAAATGCACTTAAATATCCACCGTTTTCCCGAATTATTCAACTCAAAATATCCGGCAAGGATTCTCAAAAAACCATAGACCACGCCCACATGCTGGGAGACATTTGCCAGTCATTAAAGGCCGGCGACAGGAATTACTACCAGAGCGTAGAGATTATGGGGCCCATCGAGGCTTCTTTAACCAGAATTGCGCAGCGTTACCGCTGGCAGATTCTGCTGAAGGGCTCAAACACCCGGAGTCTCCATCAATTTATCAATCAGCTGATGTCAAACCACCCGGTGGTCTTCAACCGTCATCGTGTCCAGGTTGCCATCGATGTGGATCCAGTTTTTATGATGTAAGGGTGCTGGATGCTCGATACTCGATACTGGGTGCTCGATACTGGATGCTGGATGCTCGATACTGGATGCTCGATACTCGATGCTCGATACTGGACGCTCGATA
>JAIVWA010000274.1:0-1569 GCA_049190255.1 Gammaproteobacteria bacterium
GCTGTCTCCTTTTTTTATATTGATTTTGAGGAATGGATTCTAATTTAAATATTATTTTTATAAAATAGAATCCATTCATCTATTTACACAAAACTCCGAATAATTGGTTTCCCTCCAGTTTTTCAATTCTAACTTCAATGAGTTTATTTTTGCATTCATCATCGGCGTCAATTAAAATTGGCAAATAGTTCGAAGAAATTCCTTTCAGCAATCCGGTGGACCTCTCTCGCTTGGTTTCGATTAGAATCGGTAAATTTTGCCCGATGAACTTACCGTAAAACTTTTTGCGCAGCTGATTGCCAAGTTCGCGCATGCGTTCGCACCTGTCCTTGATTACTGCAGGTTTGAGTTTGCCCGGCAATTTGTCGGCCACGGTTCCGGGCCGAGCAGAAAACGGGAAAACATGCAGATAGCTGACAGGAAGTCCGGCAATTAAGTCATAGGTGTTGTTAAAGGCCGCTTCACTTTCTCCTGGAAATCCGATCAGCGTATCTACACCGATGGCGGCATCCGGCATCTGTCGGTGAATGTTGTTGATTAATTCATAAAAGGTTTGGGGAGAATAGGGGCGTCCCATTTTTTTCAGAATACCATCATCTCCGCTTTGCAGCGGTATGTGAAAATGTCGACAAAATATGTCGGATTCCGCCACCCGCTGAATGATTTCCCCGCTAAGCTCAAAAGGCTCAATTGAGCTGATGCGAACCCTGTCGAGGGGCTGCATTTCTTCGATACGCTCCATCAGTTCCGATAAATGAGTGGCAGGGGACAAATCATGCCCATAGGCACCCAGGTGGATCCCCGTCAACACAACCTCACGATAGCCGGCCTGGGCTAGTTGTTGAATACTTTGCAGGACATTTACAAGGGGCATGCTGCGACTGCGACCGCGTGCGTAGGGCACTATACAGTAGGTGCAGAAAGCATCACAGCCATCCTGGATTTTTAAAAACGGACGCGTTCGGGGCGCTGAGGTTGCCACCGGCATTATTTGGAATTGTCGCTCTTGAGGAATATCACCGGAAGAGGGGGTCTCATTTTTCGAATTTTCGTCACCTGTTGAATGGATTAACCGTCTGATGGAATGCTTTTTGTCCTGTCCGACAATAAAATCAACACCATCGATTTTACTAATTTCCTGCGGTGCGGTCTGGGCATAACACCCGGTTACGATGATGCGGGCATTCGAGTTGTCCCGGATGGCTTTTCGGACTGCCTGTCGTGACTGCATGGAAGCCTTTTGCGTCACGGTGCAGGTGTTTACAATACATACCTCGGCCTTGTCGCAGTTCTTAGCCGCGGACCAGTCCGAAGTCATCAGTTCCTGGGCAATCGCCTCTGACTCCGCCTGGTTGACCTTGCAACCCAATGTGGTGATAGAAAATTTCGGCATACTAAGAATTAAATTTTGTCGAAAGAATGTTTATGTTTTCAAGTCTTTTATGAAAATTTAATTTTTTAAATTCGAATTTCGAATATCGAAATTCGAAACAAACTCCAATTACAAAAATTCAAATGATCCAAACAGGGCAATGACTGAGCAAGAGGTGAAAATGGCGTAGTTTTGGT
>JAIVWA010000274.1:1579-6533 GCA_049190255.1 Gammaproteobacteria bacterium
CTTCGACTTGGCTCAGGGTGGTGAGCTTGTCGAACCATTTCGAATTTTCAGCCCTCCGGGCTGATCCACCCCCCGCCCAGTATCTCATCCCCGCGATAGAAAACCGCGCCCTGGCCGGGAGTTACAGATGCTTGAGGCCTTTTAAAGCGAACAACGGCCGCATTCATTCCCCGGGGTTCGACAGTGGCCGCTACTTCTCGACTGCGGTAACGCACCCGAACATGCATGTCTTTAGGCGCTTTGGGCGCATCCCCAATCCAGTTGATATCCACAACGTTACAATCGGGTGCCAATAGATCATTTTTGGCGCCGACTATCAAACGGTTGCGTTCAGAGTCGAGCCGAACCACGTAATAAGGCTCGGCAGCCGGACAGTTGATGCCGCGGCGCTGGCCGATGGTAAACAGGTGTAACCCCTTGTGCTGTCCAATAGCCTGTCCGTTCATGTCTTGAATTATGCCGGGGGTCGACTTAAATCCCTTTTGGGCCGACAGAAATTCTCCGTAAGAGTTATTTTTGACAAAGCAAACGTCCTGGCTTTCACCCGGGGTTACAGGCTGCAGCTCTCTTTGTGCAGCCATTTTTTTTACCTCTGATTTTTTTATTTCTCCCAGGGGGAAAATGGCTTTGCCCAACTGTTCAGCGGTCAGACGGGCCAGAAAATAGGATTGATCCTTTTGCGGGTCGAGGCCTTTGAACAGGTGACAGGTGCCGGATTTATCCTTTTTAATAACAGCATAGTGACCGGTGGCCAGTTTCTGGGCTCCCATTTTCTGCGCATGGCCAAGGATGATGCCAAACTTAATGGTGGGATTGCATCGCATGCACGGATTCGGAGTCTGGCCGCGCTGGTAGGTCCGGGTAAAATAGTCGACGACTTTATCTTGAAACTCCCTGCGGATATCGGCTATCTCTACAGGTATATCCAGTTGTTTTCCGATATCAAGGATGCGATGTTGGTTTTCTGCTCCCGGGTGTTGGCTAAAGCATGAAGCTTGCTCAAACCCGGTGATAAAATGAATCCCAATTACCTGATGTCCCTGTTCTTTCAGTAAACAGGCGGCCATTAAGGAGTCAACGCCGCCGCTTATGGCAACTGCGGTAGTTTGCTTCATTCAAAAAAAGGTCTGGTGGATCGAGCGCACCTCCATGGCCCGGGGCGGGCAGGCAGGCACGCACAACTCACATAAGCTGCATTTTTTCTGGTCAAAAATCACTGTCATCTCCGGACGCTGAACCGCGAGGGCCCCGGTGGGGCACACTGCCGTACAGGCGCCGCAGTCGGTGCATTTTTTATTGTTACGTTTAATTTCCTGGGAGGCATTTTTGACCTTGACGCCCTGGGCCTTGAGAAATTTGACACCTTCAGAAAGATTTTTCTTCGTGCCCGATAATTCAAGCGCCATGATACCCTCTTTGCGGGGCAGAACGGCCGCATTGAGTATATTGAAAACCAGGTCGTAGTCTTTGGTTAAATGATAAACAATAGGTTTATGCACTTCGGTTTTCGGAAAGCGAAGAATGAGTATTTTTGAGTACACGCCGGACCTCTAAGAGTGGTTGATTAAGATTATTTAGTAAACTAAACTGGCTAATATAATTGTAAATAAATCCTCTGTCAACATTATTGAAACTTCGATTATCAAATAAATAGAAAAAATATCTTTTTTGGAAAAAAAATTAAAAGCCCGCAACCATAGCTCTTCGTGTTTTTCTTTCACCTCCTCAGCCGACCGCATTAATTATTTTCCCAAACCTGAGTTAGCTGTAAGCATTAAGTTTGTTGATTCCTTAATAATTTTTATATATTATAGAAGTATAAAGGTTGAAAACCCTTTTCACTATTAGGTTGAGAATCTCATGCCCAAGCAGATAGCCCTCAAAACAAAGGCCGATAAAAAATGAACCGGTTTGCCTATCGCACAACAGGGTTTGCCATCAAAGCCATTTCCAACCTTTCCAAGGCCAACATTTCCCTCCATGGCCAGGAAAATATTCCCCAAGGGTCCAATATCTTTGTCATCAATCATTTCACACGGCTTGAAACCATGCTGATGCCCTATCAGATTTTTACCTTAACCAACGTGCCGGTCTGGTCACTGGCGGATTACGAACTTTTTCAGGGTCCTTTCGGTAATTATCTTGAAAAAGTCGGTGCCCTTTCAACCAAAAACCCCGACCGGGATCGCCTCATCGTAAAAACATTGCTCACCGGAGAGGCCGACTGGATCATCTTTCCGGAAGGCCGAATGGTTAAAAATAAAAAGATTATCGAAAAGGGTCAATTTATGATTTCCTGGGCCGGTGGAAAGCGTCCGCCGCATACCGGGGCAGGGACCCTGGCGATCCGAACTGAATTTTATCGACAGCGTTTGCGACGTCTTTCAGAAGAAAAGCCGGATGAAGCCCAGTACCTGATGGACCTGTTTCAAATCGAATCCCTTGAGCCGGTTTTGAATCGAAATACCTTTATCGTACCGGTCAATTTAACTTATTATCCTATCCGGGCCAGAGAAAATATTCTCAGTAAACTGGCCCTGCGCCTGGTCGATGATCTTCCGGAGCGCCTTATCGAAGAACTCATGACTGAAGGCTCCATGCTGTTGTCGGGCGTTGATATCGATATTCGTTTTGGAAAGCCCATTAAAATCGGGGACTGTCTTCAAAACGCGGCCATTAAAAGGGATATCGAGGCAAAAGAAAGGATTAATTTTGATGATCCAATTGCTTCTAAAACCGCCATGAGAAAAGAAGCGTTTAAACTCATGCAGCAATACATGACCGGCATCTATAATATGACCACAGTGAATCTCGACCATCTATTTGCCTCGATGCTGCGATTTATACGCTCGAAAAGGATTGAGGAGATTGAATTGTGCCGACGTGTATTTCTGGTTGCTTCTCAAATCCAGCGACATCCTGGTTTGTATCTTAATCGCAGCCTTGCGCAGGATCAAATCCATTTGCTGACCGATGACCGATTCGGCAAAGTGGATAATTTTATCAAAGTCGCTGAAGAAAAGGGTAATCTGAAGAAAACCAACAGCACCCTTGTCATCGACCAGTCGACATTTTCATCGCCCTACGAATTTCATCGGGCCCGCATTGACAACCCTATCGACGTCATCGCCAATGCCGTGGAACCTCTCACGGAATTGCAGCGGACCTTGCGCCGCTTGGCTTACCTGCCGAATTTCTGGATCAGAAAAAAAGTGGCCGGTTTCCTGATTTCCCAGGATATAGAGGAATACGAAAGTGACTATCACCAATTTTTCATCCAGGAGGAATCAAAGCCTATAGACGTCGGAAGGCCGTTTCTCGTAAAAGGAAAATCTAAAAATGTCGGGGTGTTGCTTTCCCATGGATATATGGCCGCCCCCCGTGAGGTCGAGAATCTGGCCCGTTATTTGGGAAGCATCGGATTTTGGGTGTATGTTCCGCGTTTAAAAGGACATGGAACCTCACCGGATGATCTTGCCACCCGCTCATATCAGGATTGGATGGTATCCATTGATCGGGGATATGCCATCATCAGCAGTATTTGCAAAAGGGTCGTTGTGGGCGGGTTTTCTACCGGTGCGGGTCTGGCGCTGGACCTGGCTGCACGGGTTAAAGAAGTTGCCGGGGTATTTTCGGTGGCAGCCCCCATGACGCTCAAGGATTTTTCATCAAAGTTCGCCCCGGCAGTGGATATGTGGAATCGGATTATGGACAAGGCTTACGGGGTAGGTCCTAAAATGGAATTTGTTGAAAATAAGCCGGAAAATCCTCACATTAATTATTTGCGCAATCCCATATCCGGTGTCAGAGAAATCCAAAGACTGATGGATGACCTTGAACCCAAGCTGCCGGATTTGAATATGCCGGCCTTTATCGTTCAGTCCCTCAGAGATCCGGTAGTTGATCCGAAAGGATCCCGCAAAATTTTTGAGCTTCTCGGTACTGAGGATAAAGAATACCGTCTTTTTAACTTTGATCGTCATGGGATTCTTTTAGGAGCCGGCGCTCAAAGAGTGCATAAAGCTATCGGTGAATTTATCAATAGGTTCTAGACTTCTTCAAAGACTGTGCTTTTAATTCGTGGCGCCGGTTGGCGCAGCGAGTATGCCATTAACAATGTTCTCTACCACTTCAATTTCTCTATCCTGTTAACGTCTGCATCGATTAAATCCGTGAATCTTGCATATGAAAGCCTCCGACTCGTGCAAAATCCAGGAAATCATTCACATGTTTCATCCAAAAAACTAAACCACTCTTGCTGATATTAAGCGATTTTTTGGCCAAAATTTTGACATAATCGATTATTTTTATTAAAATAAATAGAACAAGTTGAAAATTCGCATGGATCGATACGGCACAAATTTGAGAGAGGCAAAATTAGGATGTTAAGAATCGATTTAACAAAATGGATAATTTTTCTCGTCATTCCATTTTTTGCCGCCTGTACAACAAATCGTTTTCCGAATTTGGTTGTCGCTGAAGAAGGCATGGTTCAGAATTGTTACTATCTGGATACAATTTCTGAAACGTCCGATCCGGGAAAGCCCATAATAAACTATAAATACTACAAATATTATGATGGAGAATTGAAGGTGCTGGAGCGTGCCGACAATATGGGGGCGACCCATCTGGTATGGTTGCATAACTCTGCGATTGGTTCATCAGGGTCTGCATACCGATGTGACTAAAGTTATGGAAATAAATGTCCTTATTGATTTATCAAATTCTATCTGGAAATGGTTGATATGAATAATAGAAAAATGTATAATACGACGTTAGATTCCGATTTAATTAGACAAATTAAAATTCTTGCGGCGCAGCTGGAAAAAAGGCAAAACGACCTGCTCGAGGAAGCCATCCAGGATCTCCTCAAGAAATATGATATGAAAGGCGCTCAAGGAAATGCCTAAGAAAAGAAATGCCTAAAGTGCCTAAATTGCCTAAAGTAAATGTA
>JAIVWA010000275.1:0-6523 GCA_049190255.1 Gammaproteobacteria bacterium
TAGACCGGCCGATTTTTTGGCTGGCGGCTGGGCTGAAACCTGACACCTGACACCTGACACCTTTTTACTTTGAACCCGCCGCCCGCAGGGCGGCTATTGCCAAACCCCGTCAATCTCAACACCACAATGGATGCATTTGCCGTTTTCAATCCCCAGCTTTCCCACCCGAAACCCCCGGCGCTCGATCACGATTTCGCCGCAGCCATAGCAAAAGGTATTTTCACCGGCATCACCGGGAACATTGCCGGTGTATACATATCTTAGGCCGGCATTTAAGCCGATTTCTCTCGCTGCAGTGAGGGTTGCAACCGGTGTGGCGGGGCGGTCGTTAAGTTTGTAAGTAGGGTGAAAGCGGCTGATGTGCCAGGGCGTTTCCGGCCCCAGGTCTGCAACGATAAAAGCGGCTAAATCTTTTAGCTCGGCCGGGTCGTCATTTAAACCCGGCACGATCAGAGTGGTCACTTCGACGAAAATACCAAGGGTTTTCATCAGTTTCAAGGTTGCCTGCACATGTTTGAGTCGGGCGCTGCAAAGTTCTTTGTAATATTTGTCGCTAAAGGCCTTCAGGTCGACATTGGCGGCATCCAGATAGGGGTTGATCATCTCCAGGGCTTCGGCGGTCATATAACCGTTGGTGACAAATACATTGTGCAACCCTCTTTCATGAGCCAGCCGGGCGGTCTCATAGGCAAATTCAAAAAAAACCGTGGGCTCGGTATAGGTGTAAGAAATGCTCCTGCAACCGCCCTGCTCAGCTGCCTCAACCACTTCCCGGGGCGTGCTGCTGCTGCCCATGATTGTGCCTTGGTGATCGGTGGGCATCTGGGCGATGTCGGCATTCTGGCAGAAGCGGCAGCGAAAATTGCAGCCCACCGTGGCAATGGAATAAGATAGGGTGTCGGGCAGAAAATGAAACAGGGGCTTTTTTTCGATGGGGTCAATGTGCCGGGCAACGAGATTGCCGTAAACAAGGGTCTCAAGGGTTCCGTCCCGATTTTCGCGCACCGCGCATATTCCGCGGCGGCCGACTTTGATCACACAGCGATGACTGCAGAGGTTGCATATGACTTTGTGGTCTTCCAACGGTTCCCAAAGGTAAGCTTCCATAATTGTTCTCCATCCCAAATGCGAAAGGGAATGAAATTTTCAAATTGATACATATACTGTGCGTTAAAGTCGCAAAAAATCTGATTTCGAGTTTGGAAATAGATCAAGAAGATAAGAAAATTATTCATGCCTATTTGTGGATTAATAAGATAAAAACAGCGTGATAATTAACCCGTGGCAGCGCCGCTGGGATCCTTGGCCTGATACCGTACGGTCAGCGGCCGGGTTTTTAACCGGGGAACCAGGATCACCACCATCCCGGCAAAGGCACCAAACGGGCAGCGTTGAATAATTTTTGACTGTTCCAGATTGTAGATGAACTTGCCCGATGGTATCGGCAGCTGGCAAACGGTGCGCCAAGATACCGGCACCTGGCCGATAATTAACCGGATCAATTGTTTCAGCTCCCAGACGCTGAAAAACCGGGCGTGATTGAATATGGTCGGTGTAAAAATTCCTTTGACCCGCCGCTGAATTCCTTTAAGCGCATAGCGGTTGTGCACGCCGATAAAGACACGATCTTTGGTCACCCGAAATGCCTCTTGCAGCGCCTTTTTGGGATTATCCACAAATTCCAGGGTCGTAAAAAAACAGGCGTAGTTAAACGAATTGTCATCAAAGGGAAGGTCTTCAGCATAACCACGGTAAAGGTCAGCACGTTCCCCGATTTTTTTCAATGACATATCCAGCATATAGGTGGACGGATCCAGGCCGGTGACCTGCAGCCCCATCTCAAGAAATGCCGCCAGACATGCCCCGGTACCGCAGCCAATATCCAGAACGGATTCACCGCGCATGGGTTGAAGCAAATCCCGCATCAGCTGCGTTTCCAGGTCAAATGCGGCTTTGTTCTGCGGCCGGTTGAACCATTGCTCATAGCTGATGGCTTCATTAAAATTAAAGACGTGTCCCATGCTTGGTAATTTAAAGAATAAATCGCACTTTATCAAGAAGTTTGATTCTTCTTTTCGGGAGGATCTGTTTGGGGTTCTGGGCCAAAACCGAAAAGGGCCCCTGGAAAGGAAGACGACTTTGATTTCGGCCGGGATCTACGATGGTCCCGCCGTTTATTTTCCGGACCTCTGGTTCTGCCTTGAGTGGATCTTTTCGGGTGGGGTTTTCTTTGGCGTGCCAACGGTTTGGAACGGTCTTCAACAAACCAGTCATCTCCGGGCCAGACCACCGGAATCTTGTAACCCAGCATCTTTTCCAGGGGCTCGAGATGAAAAACATAATGCTCGCAGGCCAGAGATAGCGCCCGGCCGGTTTTGCCGGCCCGGGCGGTACGCCCGATACGGTGGATGTAGTTTTCTGATTCCTGGGGCAGATCATAGTTAATGACGTGGCTGATATCCTCAACATGAATGCCCCTTGAAGCCACATCGGTGGCCAGCAAAATTTTGATCTGACCTTTTTTAAACTGCTCCATCAATCGGAAACGCTTGCGCTGGGGAAGATCCCCGGTTATCCCTTCGGCCGGCCATCCGTTGCCTTTCAGCTTGTGGGTCAGCATTTCCACCCCGACCTTGGTGTTTACAAAAATAAGCATCCGGCTCCAATCTTCCTGTTTTAAGAGGCCCAGAAGGAGGGAAACTTTTTTGTCGCTGCCCACGTGATACAAAGACTGCTCGATACCTTCCACCGTTACTGTTTCGGGGGTGATGTCAATAAATTCGGGCAGATTCATGAATTCGTAAGTCAGTTCCAAAACCCGGTAGGAAAGGGTCGCTGAAAACAGCATGGACTGTCTTTTTGCATAATTGGGGAGCTTGCGCAGGATATAGCGCATGTCTTTGGCGAATCCCAGATCCAGCAGACGGTCGGCCTCATCAATCACCAGGGCCTTAATTCCTTCGGTTTTAAATACTCCCTGCTTATAATAATCGATAATTCGTCCCGGGGTACAGATGATGATGTCCACCCCCTGGCGAAGCGTGTCGGCCTGTTTGAGATAATCGACACCGCCCACGACCTGGACCATGGTTAAATCCGTATGGCGGGCAAGAATTTTGGCCTCCTCATAAATCTGATGAGCCAACTCCCGGGTGGGTGTAACAATCAGGGCATAGGGCAATTGGGGACTTTTTTCAGGCAACGCTAACAGCCTTGTAAAAAGGGTAACCAGAAAAGCGGCTGTTTTCCCGGTACCTGTCTGGGCTTGGCCGGCCACGTCGCGACCGGTCAACGACAGCGGCAGGGTTTGGGCCTGGATGGGGGTACAATAAACGAATCCGGCATCGCGCAATCCGGTAACAATAGCGTCAGGCAGATTAAACTCATCAAATCTTGTCTGAGTTAAGAATTCCGGTTTTTCCGCCCGCTGGATTGGCGATGATGATTGGGGATCTTCTACCATTGATTTTGTTAGCTTAAAATATGCTCCAGTTGAACACCGATTATTTCATCTAATTTTATTGTTGGGTTAATTATACTCACATTTCTGATTATTGCAAGACAGGAAAGCACAGAAGTCAGAGAACAGATGACAGAGGACAGATGATTTCGATTTGGGATTTGGGATTTAAGGGCAGAGCGCATGGCGCATAGGGCAGAGCGCAAAAAAAGAGCATGAAAAGGATCAGATTTGACCCTATACCCTAAACCTTCAACCTTATACCTTGAATTTTGCCCTGTGCCGTGCACCATAAAATATCGAGTATCGAGCATCGAGTATCCAGCATCGAGCATCCAGTATCGAGCATCCAGCATCGAGTATCGAGCCGCTTGACAATGAAGATTCACTGGACCATATTGGAAACGTCAACAGGTTCAGCGCCGCCTTGTGGCTGCGAGCGTCCGGTAGCGTATGGAGGACCAAAGACGAAAACGAGGACAATAATGAAAGAATTTTTCAAGGTCAAAACAATCGATCAGGTTCTCGAATACAGAACGCAGTTTGTTCCCCTGGAAACCGAAGAGGTACCCTTGGGGAATTCGATGGGAAGAATACTGGCCGAAGATATCCATTCCGACATTGACCTGCCTGATTTTACCCGCTCGATAATGGATGGATTTGCCGTCAGGGGAGCCTCGACCTTTGGAGCCGGCGAGGGAAATCCTGCCTATCTTGCCGTCAAGGGCAGCGTTGCCATGGGAGAAATACCGAATTTATCCGTGGGTCCCGGAGAAGCGGTCCGGATTTCAACCGGCGGAATGCTGCCGGAGGGGGCCGACAGCGTTATCATGGTTGAACACACCGAAGCGATTGACGAGACCACCATCGAGGTCTACCGCAGTGTCGCTCCCGGACAAAACATGGTGGCGGTGGGTGAAGACATTAAAAAAGGTGAGGCCATACTGATCGGCGGTCAGATCATTAGGCCTCAGGAAGCAGGTTTGCTGGCTGCCCTGGGCAAACAGGCTGTCAGGGTGCGCAAGAAGCCGGTTGTCGGCATCATCTCCACCGGGGACGAAGTTGTGCCGGTCGATAAAGTACCCGGTCCGGGTCAGATTCGCGATGTCAATACCCATACCCTTTTAAACCAGGTTTTGGAGCTCGGTGCCAGTGCCATCCCGTTTGGCATTGTGGGGGATGACTATGATGCGCTGCTGGCCAAAAGCACCGAGGCGCTGGACCGCTGCGACATGGTCCTGGTGTCGGGTGGCAGTTCGGTGGGAACTCGCGATTTTACTATCGATGTCATTTCAGCTATGGAAGACTCGGATATATTGTTCCATGGCATTTCAATCAGCCCGGGGAAGCCGACGATTCTGGCCCGGGTCCAAAACAAACAATTCTGGGGGCTGCCGGGTCATGTGGTCTCGGCCATGGTTGTCTTCGCAAGGATTGTAAAACCCTTTATAGAGCATATCAGCGGGATTCCAGACCGGGCCCCAAAGAAAATAAAATTTACGGCAAAGCTGAGCCGAAACGTGGCCTCGGCCCAGGGTCGGGTCGATTTTGTCCGCATCCGGCTTATTCAAAAAAATGACACCACTTGGGCCGAGCCGATCCTGGGCAAATCGGGGTTAATCAGTACCATGGTCAAAGCCGATGGACTGATCGAAATCGGAATGAACACCGAAGGCCTGGATAAAGGAACGGAAGTGGAAGTGATACTTTTTTAAAGCATAATCGTGATGTTTGGAAATAATAAGTACGAATAAGGATATCGTACAATAAAATTTTGTTGGAGTATTGGAGTAATGGAGTCAAGGGATTGTGGATTTCGGATTGCAGATTTCGGATTTAAGCAATTAAAATCAGATAAAATTCATAATTAAAATCCACCGTCCGCAATCCCAAATCCGCAATCGAATAACTCCATCACTCCAACACTCCGTAATAATAGTAGGATAGGTTTAAAACTTAAAAGCTGGTGTAATCATGAGTCAATCTCGAAATGTCTACCTCAAGATGAAAACCCTGCCGGAGGCCCGCCAAATTCTCGATGAGACCTTCGCCCTATCTGATATCCTTGCTGCCGAGATGGTACCGGTGCCGGAAGCCGTCGGCCGGGTCCTGGCACAACCCATCCAGGCTAAATTGTCCTCACCGCATTTTAATGCAGCCGCCATGGATGGTCTGGCCGTAAAGGCTGAAATTACTTTCGGTGCCAGTCAAGCGTCCCCCAAAACACTTATTGCCGGCCGGGATGCTTTTTATGTGAATACCGGTCATGTCATGCCGGTCGATACCGACGCGGTAATAATGATCGAACAGGTCCTTGTTCTGGACGAAGATAAGGTTGAAATTGATAAACCGGTGTTTCCCTGGCAGCACGTGCGCAAGGTCGGAGAAGACATTGTGGCAACCGAGCTTTTATTCCCCCAGAACCATTTAATCACACCTTACTGTGTAGGTGCCCTGCTGAGCGGGGGCGTATTTTCGGTGCCGGTCAAAAAGAAGCCGAAAATCCTGATCATTCCAACCGGCTCCGAACTCGTCGATTGGCGCTCCAGTTCGATGGATGACTTCAAACCCGGTCAGGTGCTGGAAACCAATTCCTTTGTCCTGGGCTGCTTGATCGAAAGCTGCGGCGGCTCACATACCCGCCACGATATGCTCATGGACGATTCGCAAAAGATCAAACAGGTTGTGCAACAGGCAGCCCAAGAAAATTATCAAATAATCCTGATCCTGGGGGGATCATCCGCCGGATCAGAAGATTTTGCCAAAGGTGTCATTTTGGATCTGGGCCAGGTGTTTGTCCATGGTGTAACCATTATGCCCGGCAAACCGGTGGTGATCGGTGCCGTGGAGAACACACCGGTTTTCGGCATCCCGGGCTATCCCGTTTCAGCCATCATTGCCTTTGAGCAATTTGTTCGGCCCCTGATCCATAAAATGCTGGGACAACCCGACCCAACCAGAGAAACGGTAATGGTGGCGCCGACACGCAAAATTGCCTCCAAGCTCGGGGTGGAAGAATTTTTGCGGGTAAAACTGGGGCAGGTCGGCGAGCATATCGTTGCA
>JAIVWA010000276.1:0-6496 GCA_049190255.1 Gammaproteobacteria bacterium
AATTTGCCTACTTGCTTTTAGATTCTAATTCTTTAATCCTAACACGAACAGTTTTAAGCTCAGTTTCTATTTCTTGTTTATATTTTTTAAGAGATTCCAAGCTTGAATCGCTTAGCTCTTTTTCTCTGAATTTGCCGGTTCCTTGACAACCGCAGGTGCAAATTTCGCTCAACACTTCTCGGCAATCATTCAAAGTTTCTTCATCTATCGAGTAGGGTATCCAATACCCGTTTCGTTCACTGCGAACAAAACCAGCTTGTTTTAATATTTTTAAATGTTGTGACACGGCAGCCGGCGTGACACCAATCAATTCTGAAATCTTTTTGGCACCAAGTGGCCCCTCTGATTTTAAAAGGTTGATTATTTTAACCCTTGTCTCAACGGCTAATGCTTTAAACATTTCGGTAGGTTCTAATTTCACTGATTGTCGCCTTTAGCATGTTTAAGTATGTAAGCTACTACTTAAATAATACAATTAAATGAGTTCGTCAAGTATTTTTTATTGAATATGAGTGCAACGTCTTTTGGCACAGATCTGAAAGAGCTCTTGCGGAAAGGGATTGTGAAAAAAATCAAGACGGCCGGCACGAAATAACCGACCCTTTCTTCGGCATGTGGGTTATGTGAAGCGGCAGAGGGGATTTTTTTACGAAATTTAGCGAAACAACTCTATTGTTGATAATTTTATTACAATGTGGCATATGAGTTCTTTCCAAATTGAGAAAAACAATGAAAAAAATATTAATAAAAATTATCCAAAGCAGCACAGTGATCCTTATATTCTGGATCGTTGTGTACGGAATCGTGTATGCGCAACAGGCATGCTGCAGCAACATTGCAGACGCCCGTATCCAGTTTTTTAGTATAATTTCAAATAGTTATACAATTCATAGCCATAGTAAAACCTCGCCGCCGCACCACCGTAATCACAGACTGCAGCCGATTCACTGTTCTGAAAATTTCCTGGCAGATTGTGACGCAAAAAATGCCTGCTGTAAGACCGACCGCTGTGATAGATATAACCAGGGCACGTATTTCAACCCTTCATTTCCCCAATACGCCGCGCATCCTCTTCAAAAGAACGTAAGCTCCTTTCATGTCAGTGATGGTGAGCAAAGAGCCTTTGGAACATATAGTCTATCAACATCCCTCAAAGCTGTACCGATTTATATCCTAACACAATCCATTATCATTTGATTTCCAAGCCTTTGAGATAAGCTGGGGCTGTATTTCCCTTTACCTCGTTAATGCGGGAGATGCACCGCCCTGCCAGCGTTTGACTTCTCAAACTATCCAATTTCAAACAACTAACAGAAAAAAATACAAAAAATACTTGAAAAACCCGAAAGATCGTGAGCTTAGACCAATGAAAGAAGAAATCCAAAAAGTCCGGAGGGTTAACCTTCAATCCATAATGCTGATTTTTCTGATTATTATCGGTATTGGAATCATAGTCCTGCTTCAAACCAAAGACTCTTCTTTCAATCTATCAGGAAAATCCCGGTTTGAAAAAGGGGCGCCTGCGCCAAATTTCACCTTGCCCGGCCTTGACAACAAAATGGTCAGCCTGACCGATTACAAAGGCAAAGTGGTCCTCCTCAATATTTGGGCCACCTGGTGTCCCCCTTGTGTGGAAGAGATGCCGTCCATGGAAAAGCTCCATATAGAGCTGAAGGATGAAGGATTTGAAATCCTGGCAGTCAGTATTGACGAATCGGGAGCCGAAGCAGTGCTCCCTTTTATGAAAAAACACAAGCTGAGTTTCCCTGCGCTTACCGACCCTAAAGGAGCCATGAAAAAATTATATCGGATAATCGGTGTCCCGGAAAGCTTTATCATTGATAAGGACGGGATTATAGTAGAAGAAATTATAGGCCCCAGGGACTGGGCTACCCCCGGTGCTATTCGTTATTTTCGAAATCTGATTCAGACAAATTAGCGATCAGTAATGAAACGCGCCGGTTGCCGCTCAATTCAGGACAAAGTCCATTTTTCATTTCAGGCAGGATAATGACAAATATGACTATTTTAGATCAAACGTCCAATTCAAGCTGGACTATCATTTTTATATGCTGGATAGTAGCCAGTGTCTCAACCCTGGGGAGCTTGTTTTTTAGTGAAATAATGGAACTTCCTCCCTGTGCTTTGTGCTGGTATCAAAGAATATTCATGTTCCCTTTGGTTTTAATTTTATTCGTCGGGCTCTTTCCTTTTGATAAAAGCATTATCAAGTATGCCCTTCCTTTAGCTTTAACTGGATGGGGTTTCGCATTTTATCATTTCCTTCTTTATTCCGGATTCATTCCTGAAAACCTGCAACCTTGCAGCCAGGGCGTTTCATGCTCGGAGATCTACCTGGACCTGTTTGGTTTTTTGACGATTCCGCTGCTTTCACTGATATCATTTTCGACTATAGTAGCATTTCTATTTATATTAAAGAGGAGACTTTCTAAATGAAAAAGCGAAGCATTGTTTTATTTTCAAGTACTTTTCTTATTCTTTTGTTTGTACTTGGAGTTTATTTATACAAAAACCAGCAAGCAAAGAAATATGGTTTTATGGCCCGGGAAAACGCTTCAACTTTTGTTAGAGAACATTCACTAACGCTTGGCAGTGATGATGCAAAAGTCTATCTTGTAGAATTTTCAGATCCTGCCTGTGAAACCTGTAGCGCTTTTCACCCATTCGTTAAGAAATTGATGGCAGTCAACCCGGGTAAAATCAAACTGGTCGTCAGATATGCCCCTTTTCATGACGGTTCTGATTATTTTGTCAAAATTCTTGAAGCAGCAAGAAAACAAGATAAATATTGGGAGACTTTGGAGGTTATGTATAAAACCCAACGTTACTGGGCAAGTCATCACAATCCACAACCTCGATTAATATGGAAGTTTCTCCCAAGGGCGGGACTCGATTTAGAAAAAATTAGAAACGATATGAATGACCCGGAAATTGTAAAGCTTATCCAACAGGATCTGGCAGACGCCAAAACGCTTAATGTCAGGAAAACACCTGGATTTTTTGTAAATGGGAAGCCACTTCCCAGCTTTGGTTACAAACAATTACAAGAATTAGTAGAATCCGAAATTATAAAAAAGTATTAAATATTGCAGATCTCCAACGATTTTAAAAAATAGCTGCAAGCAACTATTGCTACGGCCGATTGCCGATTCTGAGGCTACTTAATAAATTTCAAGATGTGACACCTAACTCTCTATTGGATAAATACAGCAATGATACTGTAAATATAGCCGATCAAAATTGCTCCCCCTAAGGCGAATGAAACATAGAGCACAAACACCCGGCGGGCGACCAACGGCCATACCGCCGCCATGGCCGGCAGGGTTGTTATGGGACCTGCAATAAGAAAAGCCAGGGCCGCGGCCGGGTTCATACCCTGGGTCAGTAAACCGCCGATCATCGGTAAAGCGGTCAGACTCGTGGTATAGGCCGGCACCCCCAGCAGGGCGGCGGTGATAATCGCCAACGGGTTGCCGGATCCAAGAGATGCCGATATCCATCTGCCCGGAACATAAAGGGTAATCAACCCCTCCAGCAAGAAAGCCAGGGCCATAAATTTACCGACCATCCAGGTCGCGCCCAGGGTTTCTTTGAGCAACCGCATCCGAAATGAATCAGAGTTATGGCTGTGCTCAGAATCCGGTGTACAGCGGCTG
Organism: Gammaproteobacteria bacterium; assembly: GCA_049190255.1. Lineage (GTDB taxonomy): Bacteria > Desulfobacterota > Desulfobacteria > Desulfobacterales > JAFDCJ01 > JAFDCJ01. The sequence continues at coordinate 3,678 of JAIVWA010000276.1, forward strand.
CAACAATCCTCATTTGCGGCAGGCCTTGATTCAAAAACCAGATGCTGCAGCGGATCTGACACGATTGGCAGATCCGGTTCGCAGGACGTACACATTGAAGATCCGGCCGAAACATCCGTATAGTTCGCAGGCCGGGCAATTCTCATCAAATTAACCTGAGAAGCGGATATGGGCACGGACTGGGGAATCATATAGTCTGAAAAGGGTGCCGTATCGGGACGATTTTTAAATTTTAGCCATCCTTTTTTTAACAAACTAAATAGACTCTGTGCCGGAGTAAAATGGCGTGTCCGCAGAATTTGTTGGCCCAGCCAGCCTCTTTCCATCACTATATGGGTGATCAAACCGGCAGAAAAACTCAATAAAAGCGTGGCAGCCAGGCGCCAGACCGCCAATTCCCAGCCGATCATCCCCACACTTAAAAAAAAGATCTCGGGATCCATGGATGGCGATGCAATCCAGAACGACATCACCGGCGCCAGGGGCACTCCGCTGATCAGCAGGGATGCGATTACCGGAATAACACCGCAGGAGCAAAAGGGACTGAAAGCGCCCACCACTGTAGCCAGCACGATGGCTGTCAGCGGTTTGGCCTGAAAGGCCCGTTTGATGTACTTCGACGCCCCGGACATCTGAACCGCCACTGCCAGGGGAATCGTCACCACCAGATAGGGCCAGATGTGCAAAAAAGACTCGACAATAAAGGTACTGATTCTCAAAATCTCATTCCAAAACATATTTAATACCTCCCGATATTGATCGTATTTTTACGATAAATTATATTAAAAAAATTTAGAAACCTATAAATCCAGGGCCTTAGGAATTAAAATCGGATATCTTCCTGTTTTTTAAATCCGAAATCCGCATTCCGCATTCCAAAATCGAATGAATCCGTGTTCATCCGGTGCGCCAGGATAAGTCTGGCCGATCTAGTGCCCTGTAAAGTGGGCACCCTGTTAATTGCTCGTTCAGCAGGTAGCGGAGCGGGCGGCGCACGGAGTAATCTGTGCAGCCGAAGCCCCGCCGAGCGAACACGTGAGCCGTAACGCAAGTGAACCCGATTCGGCCTCGTTACACAAGTGGAGCGTGACCAACCTTCCGGATTATGGTGAAGTCCGTAGCCAATGGTGAAGAAATGAGCACGTGCAGCCATTGGGCCTCCCGGGGTGATTGGGGACAGCGCGCGTGGAAAGATCAGTCGAGGAACCTGGGAGACCCGGCCCGGTGACAGGTTAGTGTCAACGTCTGCAGGGAAAAGATAACCGGCAGGCGGCCGTGTCGGGAGTCGGAGGGGTTCATAGTAGCTGAGAAGTCCCGGAAACGGGATGGAGCCAAGGGACCCTACTGAAGGTACGTTAATGTAAGACGGGAGGAATACCGATTGGAAATACCTACTACGGAAAAGGCAGCCAAACCCGAAAGGGGATTGTCTCCGAGTCTTTCTTCCCTGAGACAGAAGCTGGGCCAAAAGGCCAAGCAGGAGCCGAAGTTTCGTTTTTATTCGCTTTATGACAAGATCAGCCGTAATGATACACTGGAAGCAGCGTGGAAAAAGGTGCGCGCTAATAAAGGCGCCCCTGGAGTGGACGGAGTTAGCTTTGCAACGATCGAGGCCAGCGAAGAAGGCGTGCAGGGTTTTGTGGCAGATATCCAGAAGGCTTTGCGCACCAAGACTTATAAGCCGGCCCCGGTACGTCGGGAGTTGATCCCCAAAGCCAATGGTAAGATGCGTCCGCTGGGGATTCCAACGATCCGTGATCGGGTGGTTCAGATGGCAACCCTTTTGATACTGGAACCGATCTTTGAAGAGGACTTTGAAGATTGTTCTTACGGGTTTCGTCCGGGCCGTTCGGCGCATCACGCATTGACGGAGATCCGAGAGCATCTGGAGCAAGGCTTTTGTGCAGTTTATGACGCAGATCTCAAAAGTTATTTTGATTCGATCCCGCATGACAAGCTGATGGCCTGTTTGCGGATGCGTGTCAGTGACAGGCACTTGCTGAAACTGATTCGCACGTGGTTGAAGGTTCCGGTTGTGGCGGCAGGAAATCAGGGCAAGGGTGGTGGCGGCAAGATTGTTGCAAAATCGTCGAAAGGCACACCTCAAGGAGGCGTGATCTCGCCGTTGCTTGCCAACATTTACCTTCACTGGTTTGATAAGGTGTTCCAGCGTACTGCAGGCCCAGGCCATTGGGCTAAAGCGAAGCTGGTGCGTTACGCCGACGACTATGTGGTGATGGCCCGCTACATTGATAACCGGATAACCAATTGGATTGAATTGAAAATTGAGGGATGGCTGGGATTGGAACTTAACCGGGAAAAGACGCGAATTGTCAACCTTCAAGAAGAGGGAGCAAGCCTGGATTTTCTGGGCTACACATTTCGCTATGATCTTGACCTGCAGGGACAGTCTCATCGCTATTTGAACATGTTTGCTTCGAAAAAGGCCTTGTCCCGACAAAGAGCCAAGCTGCGAGAGATGACAAGCCCGAAAATGTGCTTTAAGCCAATTCCGGCACTGATTGAAGAGCTTAATAGTCAGCTGCGTGGCTGGAGCAACTATTTTGGACAAGGGTATCCCCGCAAGGCATTTCGGGGAATAAACCACTATGTACGCAAGCGTTTGTTCTGTCATCTTTCACGTCGCAGTCAGCGCCCTTGGCATCCACCCAAAGGTGTGACCAGTTATGCCCAATTCAAGAAATTGGGTCTGATCTACTTATGAAGCAACTTCGAATACTGTGCATGCCTGAGGCGACAGCCTTCAGGAAAGCCGGATGCGGGAAATCCGCATGTCCGGTTTGACGAGGGGGAGGGGT
>JAIVWA010000277.1:0-6478 GCA_049190255.1 Gammaproteobacteria bacterium
CAGAGCGCAGCGATTCCAGCCTTCATTATTCGAAATTCCTTGTTCGATATTCGATATTCGTCTTCCTCGGCAGCTCAGATGTATCTCAATCGTAAAATAAATAGGTTATAAACTATTCTTAGGACATGTAACAATGCGAATCGAGGAGCATCCCATACTTGGACAATTTGAAAAGGGGCCCAGGATTCAGTTCATTTTTGACGGCCAACCCATGGAAGGGTTTGAAGGCGAACCGATTGCCATCGCCCTGCGCAGCAACGATGTCATGATTCATCGTTACACCGCCCGCCGCAATGAACCCCGGGGTATGTTCTGTGCCATCGGGCGCTGCACGGATTGCATCATGGTGGTTAACGGCCGACCCAACATCCGCACCTGCGTGGAACCTCTCAAGGCCGGCATGGTCGTTGAAACCCAAAAAGGACACGGCCCGGAAAAGTGACTTGGCCAAGAATTCATAAAGTAACATTGCTTCACCCAAAGATAGCGCTTAAGATGTATCAGAGGAGTAATGGAGTACTGGAGTAATGGAGTAGTGGAGTATTGAAAAAACAGTTGTTAGCCCTGATTCGGGTGGTTCAACATCTTTGCTTTTTGCGAGGTCAATCTATTTTCAGCACGTGCAATTGATATTTATTATGCTACAATTCATATATCTGACAAAAAATAAATCTGGCATTTCTCCCGAAGGACCTGAGCTATGCATCAAACGCGGTGAGATTCAGCACGCCAGTACTCCAACACTCCAGTACTCCAACACTCCAGTACTCCAACACTCCAATACTCCATTACTCCAATACTCCAGCCAACCCTGCCGGCAAGGCTTTTTATCTATTAAACGGCCGCAGAACTTAGTTTCCCTGTATGATTGCTATGGAGCCAACCATGCGCCGATATGAAATGATATGTGTGGGGGCCGGACCGGCCGGACTGGCCGCTGCCGTTGAAGCAGCTAAACACGGTGTGCAGGTGATCGCATTTGACGAAAACGAACGACCCGGCGGCCAGCTATTCAAACAGATCCATAAATTTTTCGGTTCCAGCGAGCACCGGGCCAAGGAGCGCGGATTTAACATCGGCAACAGTTTTCTAGCTGAAGCCAAAGAACTCGGGGTTGAAGTTTCTTTAAATTCGGTGGTTCTCGGTATTTACGAAAATGGCGCCATGAACGTCATGATCGGCGATCGCATCGAGCAGGTCAAGGCCCCAAAAACCCTGGTAGCAACAGGGGCTTCCGAAAATATGATCCCCTTTCCGGGCTGGACGCTGCCCGGCGTCATCGGAGCGGGAGCGGCTCAAACCATGGCTAACATCCATGGAATCCGGCCGGGCAACGACATCCTGATGGTCGGCTCAGGTAATGTGGGCGTCATCGTCAGTTACCAGATGATGCAGGCCGGCAGTCGCGTGGCAGCGGTGATCGACGCCGCACCCAAAATTGGAGGGTATGCGGTGCATGCCGCCAAAATTGCCAGGGTTGGCGTGCCGTTCATGATGTCCCATACCATCAAAAAAGCCCATGGCAAAGATCGGGTTGAAGGGGCCACCGTTATCCAGGTCGACGATTCCTGGCAGCCAATTGCGGGCACCGAAAAAAGATTTGATGTCGACACCATCTGCATTGCGGTCGGCCTCAATCCGATGACCCAGCTTCTGCGGATGGCAGGCTGTAAAATGGCCTATGTACCGGCACTGGGTGGTAGAATTCCCGCCCATGATGTAAACCTGGAGACATCAATCAAAGGCATCTATGTCGCCGGCGACATATCCGGTATCGAAGAGGCCAGCACGGCGATTATCGAAGGCCGGATCGCCGGTCTCGCCATTGCTCACAGTCTGGGCTATCTCGATGAAAAGTCATTTCTGGAGCAACGCGATCAACAATATGAGGGCATGCAAGGGCTGCGAAGCGGCAGTCACGGTGAAAGACGCGGCAAGGCCAAAGAATATTTAAACGCTATGATGAAAGGCTAGTCAAATGCCCCATGATTCTTCCATAACGGGCTATCTTTCCGAAGAAGAGCTAAAAGACAGTCCGGGTATTCCGACCGGGGCCCGACGCCAAAAAGGACCGGTCGCATCCATAGAGTGCCTGGAAGACATTCCATGTAATCCCTGTGAAACCAGCTGTAATTTTGATGCCATCATTGTGGGTGAAGACATTACCAATATCCCCCATCTGGATGGAGACAAATGCGTCGCCTGTCAAACCTGCGTCTATATATGTCCCGGCCAGGCCATTTTTATGATTGACGAAAGCCTCCCCGAAGGCAAGGCCAGCGTGATGATGCCATACGAATACCGGCCCCTGCCGGAAAAGGGAGATGTCGTCACGGCCCTGGATCGGGCCGGACAGGAATTGGGAGATGCAAAAGTGATCGCGGTTCGACAAACCAAAAAAATGGATCAGACCGCGACGGTGACAATAGAGGTCCCCGGAGATTGGTCCATGCGGGCCAGAGCAATACGGTTAAGGGGTTGATGCGGGTTGCGAGTTGCGGGTTGCGAGTTGCGGGTTGCGGGACAGCACTTTACGTGCTGGCTGAAAGCTCAAAGTCTGAGGATAGAATCTGAACGAATATAGTTAGAAGCAGGTTAAACAAAAAATCGAAGTTTAAATTCAAATCAGGAGGAAAAGTACAATGGCTGAACAAGCGTTGGGTATGGTAGAAACCAGAGGTATGGTAGGCGCCATTGAGGCTGCCGATGCAATGGTAAAGGCAGCTAAAGTGAAATTCGTCGGTCGGGAGTTTGTCGGCGGCGGTTTGGTAGCCGTGTTTGTGCGCGGTGATGTCGGTGCGGTAAAGGCGGCTACCGATGCCGGAGGCGCAGCTGCCGAGCGGGTCGGTGAACTTGTTTCGGTGCACGTTATCCCCAGACCGCACAGTGACATCGAATTTACGATCCCTAAAACCGAGTAGTTCTTTTATCAGTAAGCTGCTCATAGGTCATAATAAGGGGTTAATCATGGCATTTAGTACGCAAATAATATCCCACCCTTCCCCGGGAGTCTTTGAATTCCTGAGGCAGCGTGTGGGTGCGGTCGGTAAAAAGATTTTTGCTGAAGCCGAGATCCCATTTGCGGCTGTGGGACTTGTGCAAGGCAAAGTCGTAGATATGATCGCAGCTGCGGATGTGGCTGAAAAGGCGGGCAACGTCCGGGTCTTTGATTTAAAAGGAATTTGTCCACAACATGTTACCATGATCGGTATATTTGGAGATATCGCTGATGTCGAAGCCAGTATGGCTGCCATTGAACGGGCTGATCATCTCAAATGAATATTGCTGATCGAACCTATACCCCAATTGGGTTAAAAACCAATTGGGCCGGAGGGCAATCAGAATGTTATTAGCCAAGGTGATCGGAAACGTATGGTCCACCAAAAAAAAGGATGAAATATCGGCCTTAAGGCTTTTGGTCATTCAGCCTTTGGGAAAAAACCTGAAGCCGGACGGCAATGTCCTGGTCGCCGTGGACGAGGTCGGCGCGGGATTTGGAGAACTGGTGATTGTCACCCAGGGCTCCCCGGCCATGCAGGCCTTTAACAAAACCGATTTAATTCCCGTGGACGCAGTGGTGGTCGGCATTGTTGATAATTTAGAAATGCCCGACGATGTCGACGGAAAGAAATAATGAGAGCGGATATCGTTGATAAAGTGCGGTCAGCCGGCGTCGTCGGTGCCGGCGGCGCAGGCTTTCCAACCCATGTAAAACTGCAGTTTGATGTGCAGAGGGTTCTGGCAAATGGGGCTTCCTGCGAACCACTGCTCTCCAGCGACCCTTACCTTATGGAACATCAAGCAGGTCTGGTTTTAGACGGTCTGCTGACGGTGATGGACTGCACCGGTTCCGAGAAGGGGACCATATGCCTGAAATCCAAACACGCGAAGGCACTGGCCGCACTGAAAGATAAAATCTCCACTAACGGATACGCCGGTAGAATCGACGTGTTCGAGCTGGAGGATTTTTATCCGGCCGGGGACGAGTTTATTCTGGTCAACGAAGTCCTGGGAAAGATCGTGCCCGAAGGGGGAATCCCCCTGAATGTGCGGGTGGTCGTCAGCAATGTGGAATCGCTGTTAAATATTTCCCGGGCCATGGCAGGCACACCGGTTACCGATCGTTATCTGACTGTATGCGGCGAAGTCAACCAACCGGTTATCTGTAGAATTCCGATCGGCACTCCTGTCAGCGCCGCAATTGAGCTGGCCGGAGGTCCTAAAATTTCTGATTATGGCATTGTAATGGGGGGCCCCATGATGGGCAAAGTCCTTACTGACGATTCGGTACCGATCACAAAAACCACCAGCGGTATAATCGTCTTACCCCCGAACCACAACGTCATCCGCGATAAAGGCCGAAGCCTGGACCAGATGCGATTTATCGCCAAATCAGCCTGCACCCAGTGCTCACGGTGCACGGATCTTTGTCCGCGCTATCTGATCGGACATGCCCTGGAGCCACACAAGATCATGAGGCATCTGGCCTATAATCCGGGAATGACCGGCGAGGTCCTGGAAGATGCGCTGATTTGCTCGGAATGCGGGGTCTGCGAAAAATTTGCCTGTCCCATGATGCTCTCCCCGCGGGAGATTAACGCCGCCGTCAAGCAGAAACTGCTCAAAGACGGCATCAAACGAGAACCCAAGCGTGAAACCTATCAGGTATCAATTTTTAACGATACACGTAAAATTCCGCTCAAGCGTCTGATGGAGAGACTTGCGGTGGCTAATTACGATACCCATCCACCGTTTTATGAGGGTGAAATCCAGGTAAAGAAAGTCAGCATCCCGTTGCAGCAGCATTTGGGAGGGCCGGCGCTGCCGGTGGTCAAGGCCGGAGATCGCGTGAAAAAAGGGGACCTGATCGGTGAAATTCCCGAAGGCGCCCTGGGCGCAAGGATCCACGCCAGCATTGATGGAATCGTGGAGGCGGTCAATGAAAATATTGTTATTACCCAATAAATGCAGCTTCTTATATTTGTAACTTACAGATTTTATAACTGAAAATTCGAAAATCGAAAATCGAAATCCGAAACAAATTCGAATACTAAATGACAGAAATTCGAAACAAAAAAAGGAACTAACAAAATTAAATCTTGGTACAATTTCCAATCAAGGTTTGGAACATTTGAAAATTTGAATTTCGGATTTGTTTCGCATTTCGACCAATTTTATAAGATCAGGCGTGCTTCGAATTTAAGATTAGCCCTGAGCAAGCATAACCGAATTTAACGCATATTAATTACTCTTTTGGGTTTATCAAATTTAGGACATACATATGGAACTTAAAGCCATCGCCATGATCGAACTCAACAGCATCGCCAAAGGGGTGCAGACGGCCGATGAGATGTTAAAAACTGCCGATGTCGATCTTGTCATGGCCCAACCGATTTGTGCCGGTAAATATATGGTACTGGTTTCCGGTGATGTGGATTCGGTGGAGCGCGCCTCGGAAGTCGGCAAAGAGAATGCCGGGGAATTTCTGGTGGATGATTTTGTTATCCCCAACGTTCATTCTTCTGTATTTCCGGCGCTGACAGCCACTACCCGGATTCAGGACATCGATTCCCTGGCCGTCATCGAAACCTTCTCGGTGGCCTCTTCCATTATGGCCGCCGATGCCGCTGTTAAAGCAGCCGATGTGGACATCATTGAGATTCGATGCGCAACGGGTCTGGGCGGTAAATCATTTCTTTACCTGACCGGTGATGTTTCATCGATAAATTCAGCGGTCGAGGCCGGCATTGATGTGTTGCGCGGTACCGGACTGATATTGAGTCACGTGGTCATCCCCTCTCCCAGTCGGGACTTATGCAGGTGTATTTTATGACGACTTCCGGATTAGGTTTAGACAAGCTCGTTAACCAACCGGAAAACTGGAACTTTTCCGATGCCCGGCAGTTGTATGCCGGGGTTGATCTGGGTACTTATAAAGCCATAACGATAATAATAGATGAAACCGGTAAACCCCGCGCCGCCAGAATGCGAAGGGCTAAGGTGGTTCGCAGCGGTTTGATCGTGGATTATGCCGGCGCCCAAAATATTGTCAGTGAAATGATTAAGGAAATGCGGGCAGCCAGTCAGCTTCCGATTGAAAAAGGGGCTACCTCCTATCCGCCGCAGACCGAGTACGCCAACATTGATGCCACCCGCTACATATTAGAAGGTGTCGGGTTGGAAGTTTTAAATGTTTTAGACGAACCCGCAGCGGCCAATCAGATTCTGAAACTGGAAAACGGTGCCATTGTGGATGTGGGGGGCGGAACAACGGGAATCGCGGTGATCAAAGACGGCAAGATTGTTTTTACGGACGATGAAGCTACCGGCGGTGTGCACCTGTCACTGGTGGTGGCCGGCAACCAAAAAATCAGCTATGAGGAAGCCGAAAAAATAAAGACCGATCGCCAAAAAAACCGTGAAATACTTCCGATCGTGCGGCCGGTAATCGAAAAGATTGCCAGTATCGTGGACGCCT
>JAIVWA010000278.1:0-4801 GCA_049190255.1 Gammaproteobacteria bacterium
GGAGGGGCGATAGTTACCAACAGCCGCAGGTCGGTTTTGGCGCGCAGGCCGTGGGGTTCGGAGATTTCACTGATCACGACGTCCCCGGCTTTGGCCGGTATGGTGGCGTTGTCTTTTCCCAGAAACTCACCCTCTCCCTCAATAATTACCAGGCTCAGTTGCCCTTCGATATCATGGTTGTGAACGGGAAGTTCCTGGCCGGCCTTGAAGTTGAAATTAATAATTTTAAAATACGGTGAATCATGCACCAGCAGTTTCTTAAATGCTTTCTCGGCAAAATCGTTTTCTTCGTAAAGGTTGAGATGTTTCATTTCTTTTCTCCCCTGGCAGGTTAATAAAGTAATTCCTTTCTCTCTTTATTATAAAGAACTTAGAAGTTTATCATTGATCTAAGTCAAAAATTTGTATTTTCCAAAACCTGATTCTTCTCCCGTTCAGATTCGCCTATCGGCCTGAAAGAATCCAACCGATTGTGTTACCAGCTATCAGCCATGGGCTATAATTGTTGACCTACTATTCAATTTTCTGCTAATGAGTTTCATACAATCAAATTTAATTTAAACCGAATACTATCCGACAAAGGATTAAAAATGGTTTAGACTGTTAAAAATCCCCGCCTCTTTAATTATGGGCGGGGTTTTGTTTTGAGTAATCTATTTTACCCGCTAAACGAAAGGAGGTTGGCAATGAAAAAATTTGTCTGTCTTATCGGATGTATCCTGATGATTCTAAGTGCCATTGGGGTCCAGGCCCAGGTCAAAAATCCCGACACATTTGTGATGGCCGACTACCGTACGGTTCAAACCATCGATCCGGCCACCTCATATGATGTTGCCGGATCCATGCGTATCTGGAACTTGTATGAAACCTTGATTTTTTTTGACGGATCTTCCACCGAAAAGTATGTGCCTCTCCTGGCCGCCGAGGTTCCCACGGTTGCAAACGGCGGGATCTCTGCGGATGGCATGACTTACACCTTTGTGATTCGCAAAGGGGTGAGGTTTCATGAAGGTGGTAATCTCACACCTGAGGATGTGGTGTATTCTTTCAAGCGCAACATGATTGTGGATCAAGACGGCGGCCCCATGTGGATGCTGCTGGAGGCCCTCACCGGCTCGGGCGCCACACGGGATAAGGACGGAAAGATCATTCCCGGGATATTTGAAACCATCGACAAATCCGTAGAGGCTAAAGGCGGCAAGGTAATTTTTCATTTGCCCAAACCCTATCCGCCGCTGATGAGCATTTTGTCTTACACGGCATCTTCCGTTCTGGATAAAGAATGGGCGGTTTCTAAAGGATGCTGGGACGGCAACATTAAAAACGCGGCCAAGTACAACAACCCCTCCCCCGGCCATGAACCTTTGCAGAGAATCGAAAACGGCACCGGACCATTCAAGATGAAACACTGGGAACCCGCCAACCAGTTCATCTTTGAGCGTTTTGACGGTTACTGGGGACCCCGGCCCAAAATAAAGACCGGGATCGTCAAGTATGTGAAGGAATGGAGTACCCGCAAGCTCATGCTGCAAAACGGCGATGCGGATCGTGTGGTGGTGGACACGCCTTACGTGCCGGAAGTGCAGGCCATGGATAAACTCCGCCTTTACGAAGTTCCCCAGCTGGGCTTTACGGCCGCCATGTTCTGCCGTAAAATCAACCCCACCGGCAATCCGAATATCGGCAGCGGCAAGCTGGACGGCAATGGTATTCCTCCCGACTTTTTTTCAGATATTAACATCCGCAAGGCCTTTTTACACGCCTTTGACCGCGAGACCTATAAACAGGATGTTTTTCACGGCCTGGTAATCATGCCCAGCAGTCCCAATGTGGAAGGTCTGCCCTATCACGAGGATGTTCCCGTCTATGACTTCGACCTGAGAAAGTCAGCCGAATACTTGAAAAAAGCCCTGGGGGGTCAGGTCTGGGAAAAAGGCTTTAAAATGATCATTACCCATAACACCGGCAATGATATGCGGGAGGCTGCCGCCCACATGCTGGCGGAGAACATCATGTCCATCAATCCGAAATTCAGGATCGATGTACGCAACGTGGAGTGGAAAGACTACATCGTCCAGATACGCAGTTTTCAGTACCCGCTGTTTTTAAGCGGCTGGGGTGCCGATTATGCCGATCCGCATAACTTTGTCTATCCCTTTATGCATTCAAACGGCTATTATGGGCGTTTTATGGCATTGAAAAACGAAGAAATCGACAAGTTCTGTGATGCCGGCATTGAAAATGTCGATCCTGATAAACGCCGCAAGATTTACTCCAAATTGCAGAATATATGGTATCAGGATGCCATCGGCATTCCGCTCTATCAGCAGATTGTCGTGAGGGCTTATCGGGATTATGTGCACGGCTTTGTCCCCAATGCCATGTTTACAGATGATAATGAGATATTGAAGCGGATCTGGAAAAAGTAAATAAGGTTTAGCCGGTTGGCCGGTTCACCAGTTTGCCGGTCAACCGCTAAACTATTATCTGGCCATCAGTAAAGACTGAATAACATCGTTCAATAAAGGATTCTCTGCCATTTAAATCCAGATCTAAGGAAGCTATTATTACCACCCAGTTTGCTGAAGCGCTCAACCGGCACACCGGCAAACCGGCCAACCGGAAAACCCATAGATTCTCATGCTGGCCTTTATCACTCGAAGATTTCTGCTGCTGATTGTTGTTCTTTTTGGCGTGTCCGTGCTTCTTTTCGGTATCCTGATGACCTTCAGCCCGGAACGACGGGCCGCCACCTATGTTTCCTCCCCCCAGCAGGCCAAGGATATTCCTAAAATCATCAAGCAGTTTGGTCTCGATGATCCTTTCTACAAACAGTATTTCCGATGGATGCAAGAGGTTTTCCAAGGCAATCTGGGCTGGTCACTGGTTGCCTCGCGGCCGGTGTGGGAAGCTTTCTGGACCTATTTTCCCGTTACCCTGGAGATGAATCTTTTTGCCGCGCCGATTGTGCTGTTCTTCGGTATCTGGCTGGGGACGATATCGGGAATCCACCGGGATAAATGGATCGACCATATTACCCGGATTACAGCCATTGTGGGCTGGTCGCTGCCCACCTTTTTATTTGCTCTGGTGTTGCTGATGATTTTCTACGGCTACTTTCAAATTTTTTCTCCCGGGGTTATCAGCGACCAGTTGAGTTTGTTCATTTTAGACAATCCGGATGAATTTACCCGCTATACGGGGATGTATACCGTTGACGGCCTTCTCAACGGTCATTGGGAAATTACCCTCGATGCCCTCGCCCATCTGGTCTTGCCCGTATTGACCTATGTAATTGTGGTTGTGGCTTTGAATATGCGGGTCATGCGTTCGGGAATGATCGAGGAGCTTTCAAAAGAATACGTGATTACCGCAAGGGCCAAAGGGGCTGACAAGCGTACGATTCATATTAAACACGCACGCAGAAATGCCCTGCTTCCCGTCATTACCGTAGCCGCCCAACTGATTGCCATGTCCATGGAGGGCAGCATTGCCGTGGAGGTGGTCTTTAATCGTCACGGCATCGGCTGGTGGCTGGCGGAATCGGCGATTCAGCTGGATATGCCGGTGCTGATGTGTATTTGCCTGTTTATGGGAGTTGTGTTTGTTATCACGAACCTGACGCTGGATATACTATATGCATATATTGACCCTAGAATTCGCTTAAACTAGCTTTATAATTAAAACTATTTCTGGCGATTCTTTATCGTTAATGCGTTTATCCGAAAGGGTCAATCAAATCCGAAATTCGAATTTTAAATCACTATAAAGCAATTTCCAAAAATCAAGATCAACATTTTCGATAGAACGAGATAGGCCACTTTATGACCCAACCCCATCCGCGACTGCGGGAATTTAAATTTACCCTCTACCGAATTTTCAGGAATCCTTCAGCCATTATCGGATTTACCCTGCTTTTGTTTTTTGCGGCGACAGCCGTGTTGGCACCCTATATCGCGCCCCCCCAATATGCCCATAATCCCTATTTGATGCCCCATAAGGGCTTTTCTCCCACACCCAAACCACCCGATGAGAAATATATCTTTGGCACCACCTCCGGGCAGTACGATATTTTTTACGGTGTGGTCTGGGGAACCCGTACGGCCTTTAAGGTCGGACTTTTTGTCGTGTGCATTTCCGGTCTGGTGGGTGTGGCTCTGGGTACCATCGCCGGTTATTTTGGTGGGATCATCGATGAAATTCTGATGCGCATCACAGATGTCATGTGGGCCATACCGACCCTGGTTCTGGCGATGGCCATTGTGGTCGCTTTCGGCCGAGGGCTGGACAAAATAATGATTGCTCTGGCCATGGTGGGGTGGCGCTGGTACGTGCGGGTCATCCGCGCCGAAATTCTTACTTTGCGGGATCAGGATTTTGTGCAGGCGGCCAAAATCATGGGGGTTTCTGAGGCAAAAATTATTTTGCGCCACATTTTGCCCAATGCCATTTACCCCGTGCTGATTATGGCCTCCATGGATGTGGGATCCATGGTGATCACCGCCTCTTTCATGAGTTTTGTGGGTTTGGGAGCGCCCAAAGGATTTGCCGATTGGGGACAGATGGTGGCTCTGGCAAGGAATTACATTGTGGGGCCGCCGGATGATCCCTTGAAATTCTGGTACGCCATTGTCATTCCCGGCGGCTGTATCGTGCTCTTTGTACTGGCCTGGAATTTGATCGGTGATGCCCTGCGCGACGCCTTTGATCCGAAAGTCCGAAGAAGATGATTTGAATATTCACCACCCGCTTCGCTTGAGGCACAGAGAGCACAGAGAAAGTTTTCTTTTTCCCTGGCCGG
>JAIVWA010000278.1:4811-5092 GCA_049190255.1 Gammaproteobacteria bacterium
TTCCTCCAAATAAGCATTTTCGGTTGATTGGTCAAATGGAAGCTGCAGTTGTGTCTTCTTCACAAAACATCGCGGAAGGTAAAGGTCGACAATATAAAAAGGAATTTATTCAATACCTGCATATAGCTCAAGGGTCATTATATGAAGTTGTGACCTTAAATGAGGTTTTTCGTAAAAGAAAGCTTTTTTCAGAAAAAGATGCTCAGGAAGTTAGAAATCGCTGTGAACAAATTGATAGGAAACTAAATGGACTGATTAATTCTCTGAGAGGGACACGGGGG
>JAIVWA010000278.1:5102-6454 GCA_049190255.1 Gammaproteobacteria bacterium
CGGCAAATTTAACACAACCCTAACCCGCCCGAAGGGTTTAGGGTTTTCCCTGGCCGCCGTCTCCCGGCCAGGGAAAAAGAAAACTTTCTCTGTGCTCTCTGTGCCTCTGTGGTGAAAAATAAAGGCTAACGAAATGACGAAATTGCTGGAAACGGTTGATCTGGTTACCAACTTTTACACCTATGAAGGGGTGGTGAAGGCTCTGAACAAGGTGAGCCTGGTGGTGGATCACGGGTCTACCTTCGGGCTGGTGGGCGAATCGGGCTGTGGCAAGAGCGTTACCGTTCGCTCCATCATGCGTATCATTCAAGAACCCGGGCGGATCGAAGGCGGTAAAGTTATTGTCTATCTGGATGAAAGAGACCGACTGGATGGTATCGACCTCCTCGAGCAATCCGAAGCCTATATGGAAAGTCTCCGCGGCGATCGTATTTCCATGATCTTTCAGGAACCGAATGCGGCCCTGAACCCCACCATGAGTATTGGCCGACAGGTTAGTGAGAGCTTTTTGTTTCACCAGAAAAAGGAGATGAGCGCCGAAGTACTGGCAATATTGGAGACTTCACGAAATCCGTTCAACAGATTTTTACAGGTTCTTTACCGGATCGCGGCCGACAATCCCGGTGACATTCGTCTGCGGATTCTTGATAAACTTCCGCTGCTTAAACTCTGGCAAAAGCGCCTAAAAAAAGAAGCACACCGGCGCTCAATTGAAATCATCGCCAAACTGGGCATCCCCGATGCGGAGCAGGTGGTTAAGCAATACCCTCATAATCTGTCCGGCGGGATGAAGCAGCGGATCGTTATTGCCATTGCCCTGGCGTGCAATCCGGTTTTACTTATTGCCGATGAAGCCACTTCAAACCTGGATGTAACCATTCAGGCCCAGATTCTGGACCTTTTCCGGCGACTTAAAGAAGATGTGATTTCTTCGATTTTGTTGATCACCCACGACCTGGGCGTGGTGGCTGAGACCTGTGACCGGGTGGGAGTGATGTATGCCGGTAACCTGTGCGAAGTTGCGGATGTTGAAGAACTATTTGAAAATCCGCTGCATCCCTATACCCGTGCCTTGCTGGAAGCGGTGCCCAAGTTTACAATGGAAGAAGAACTGCAAAGTATCGAAGGCAATGTGCCCAACCTGGTGACACCGCCTCCCGGATGCCGGTTTCACCCGCGGTGTCCGCATGCGATGGATGTGTGCCGGCAAGAATTTCCGGCCATGAAAGAAATAAATAAGGATCATCTGGTGGCCTGCTACTGGGTGGAGCAAAAGAAAGAGGACAGATGACAGATGACAGAAGACAGAGGACAGAGGACAGAGAGCAGAGGACAGAGGACAGAGTTTTGAA
>JAIVWA010000279.1:0-6424 GCA_049190255.1 Gammaproteobacteria bacterium
ATATTCCCTTTGTGAATTCATCCGACTTCGCTCTTCGAGCTACGACGGGACAAGAAGGATGGAGTCGATTTTGCCATGTTGTTTACCCTCCGGGAAAGCCGGAGGACTTCAGATCCTGTGTTGTCAAGGATTTGCGGTAGCCGACTACAGCTTCACCCTTGACGCCTTGGCTCTGAAGCCCTCCGGCTTTTGCAACATTAAGGTAAGGATAATGAAGATCGTCCTATTTTATTGATATTTATGGGAAGAAGTACAATTTATAGTTGTTTTCGAGGTCGATTTCGCCCTTTTCAAGGCTAAAAGCGGCGTTATAGGATTTCACTGCTTATAAATCTTTTAGATCCAATTTTGCAAAAACCTTTTCTTCAAGGATTTCCCAGGCTGTATTTTGATGAGCCTTTACAGCTTCTTGAAAGTTATACCATTTGGTTTCTTTATACTTGCGTGGTTTTCTCCAGGTATAAATATCAGTAAATGGGTCGTAGCGAGTCAGAAATGTATCTGACCGATCCCTCAAGCCCCGAACGTTTTCGTTAACGGCCTCTTCAAACCATGCGTATTCGTCATATCCAGGTATTTCATATCCGATTTTTTCCTGACTGAATATTTTATATTTCTCAATACGGGCCTTATCATTGTCATTTTTTTGATCAACTTCTCCAATAGCAGCATTAAGACCTTTAACCAACCCCCTTCGATCTGCATTCAATGTCCTTTGGCTGCACTTGCTGTCGGTGAAACGGCGAAATTTTTCAAAAAGCTTTCCGGCGGCTTTTAAAAAACGATCTTTATTGTCTACCCTCGCATTTGTTCCCAGCAGTCGTTTATCCCTCCATACAAGCGCCGGCCAATCAGGATTGTGACGGGCATCAGCATGCCCGATATTGGGAGCCAATTGTTCAAGTACACCTGACATCGAATTAAACTCATTATAATATCCTATAAAGTTCTGATGGGCCCATGTATCTACATAAGAATGGGTTGTAATGCCGATCTGATAAAGATTTCCGCCTTTGATAGCCTCGTCGATAAGCAGGTTGGCATTCTTACTGTCAGGTGTGGTGTTCAGCCAATTGAGGCTGCCATCTCTGCGAAGTGCTCCGGGGAAAAGTGGATCCCCCGGGATAAAATGAAATAACGGATAAATCCGAAAGAGTTTCGATTTTGGTTTGAGAATGTTCATGGTTTGACTGATGTAGTTTTTGTAGTACTGAGCCTTATCCTTGTTAATTTTAAAAATCATGTCGTTGTCATCTACATACTGGGATGAATAAGCGATGGTATAGGCATCATCTTGGCCAAACCCGGCTTTTGCAGCGATTAAAAAAGTCATGTAATAATGAAATTCAATATCCATAATTTCCTCCTTCCCTTAGCGTGTAATGGTTTATAGTTATTATATAGTCAAGGATTGCCAGTCCCTAAACTGATCCTGTTTATGCAACGTTAGGGTTTATTGACCCAGGGAGTCGTAAAGGGCAATGTAGCGCCATCTTCCTGCCGGTACTTCCGGCAACTCACCGGCTTCAGCGGCACGCTTTTCGGTTTCACTCAGGAATCTGCCCAGCAGTTTGTGATAGGCTGCCAGGTCTTTGGTTTTCATCTGTTCAATAGCTATCAGGCGTTTCTTTTTTCTGCAATGATTATCACTGCCGCATTCGCTCTCCAGATCTTCTTTGCTCAGACCAATCGCGGTGCAATTCTTTCCAAAAAAACATCGGTCCCCTTTTATTTTTGAAGCCCACATCTGAAAAATTGCGGCTGAAGCCGATAGATAAAGGGCGCCCTCGTCGGCCGCCGGATCGGTGGTCTCGAAAGATTCTAAATTCGTTTGAATTTCACCGGCAGCCGTTTGCAGCGTTTGCTCCTGGGTCGTAAATTGCGGGTCCTGGAATGGCCCCCCGGCTTTATCCAGCACACAATAAACCATCCAGCCGTCGACCAGGGCTTCAAGGTTGGCAGCAAACAGAGCATCGCGAGGATATTGCTCATTTCCTCCCTTGACGATTTCATTCGTCTTTATAAATTCTTTTTGCATCAGCCGCGCCATCCCCGGGCGTCCCGACTGCAGGTAGATCATGGCCTGCAGAACGTACAAATGCTGTGTTAGCCTTGAATCAGCTTGAGGGTACTTGACCTGGTAATCCCGGATGGCCCTCAGTGTCTGGGCAAAGGCCTCGTCATTGGGCTGACAGGCGATATCTTTTTGATCATTCGGAGATTGGGGTATGGCGGACGATAAAAATTCTTGCCGGTAGAGTTGATGAACGTTTTGCAGATCAGCGGTTCGTGGTGTTATGGCCGCGCAGCCGGCCACATACAAAACCAGGACTAAAATTAATACGAAATTTACTGATTTTTTCATTTTTTACCTCTTCTCAATTTCAGCAATAACCCCGTCGGTAAGCTTTTTTATTTTAGCCTGATCGGCGGTGTCGATATCAAACGGTTTTTTGAAAAAGGCCAGCATGATCCTCTCCAGAAATAACGGCAGGGTTTCGCCGTCGATGCTGTTACCGATTTCGGCCCGGGCCGAATCCAGCGCCAGGTTCATCAGGGCCTGGGTGACACCGGGCTCCATCGTGCCATTGATAAACAAATTTCCGCGGCGAGCCACGGCTGTCAGGCTGCGTCGCAGGGACTCAACCAGGACCGGGCCGGCAAGCAAGTGGGTGGGGTCTTTTTCGATACCTTCCAGCAGGCCAACCACCAGCGGTTGGACCATGTCTTTGGCCGCAAATTCGCCCCAAATTGTGGGGTTGACGGCCACGGCCTGCAAGGCGGCCAAGAGGGCATCCTTGCGGCCCTGGACGGTGAGCAGTCGCTTGAGGCTGTCTTTGACAAGGACACCACTGACAGAGCTGAGAATGGTCCCAAGCCGGTCTTCAATTTCGAGCAGCGCCAGATTGTCATTGGCAGTCCGGCAGGCGGCATCCAGAACAATAATGATATCCTTTTTGCTGAAGCCGTCTTTGACCAGGGGTGCCGCCGCCTCGAAAACCGCCTGAACCAGCGGGGCCGCGAATCGGTTGTCACGCACCACCAGTTCCGGATAATGGCTGAGTACCGTGAGACTGTCCTGAACCAGTTCCCGAAAGGTCTCGTTCGTAAGGGTATCTTTGAGTTTGACGGCGGCTAATGTGCCCGCGAAAGTCGCTATTAGTTCAGTGGTAAAGGGTTTAATATTGGCCTCGGTTGCCAGGGCCGCGGGATTGGCCGCAATCGACTCCAGGATTGTCCGGTAGAAACCGGCAAATATGCTGCCTGAGGCCAGTTCTTTAATAAAGAGGTTTTGAGAGGCAAGCTCATTGATTTTATTTGCCATATCCGCAAAGACAACGGTCAGCAGCGGATGGCCGTTCAATTTGCGGTGGAGCAGGGTGTCCACGTGGGCGGCGCCGACGGCCAGCCCGGCTTCGAGCACACCGAAAACTGCTTCGGGATCGCCTTGAACCAATTCCGGAAAATTATTACCGAGTTCTCTGAGGGTGGCGGAAAGAATATCTTTTACAATAGCATCGGCGCTGATAAACGATGGATCATCGGCCACCTGGCGCAGGAAAGCGGCCATCAGGGCTTGAAAACCGTCTTCGGTGATTAAGCGGGCGACAAATTCATTTCCCAGCTGGCCTCTGACTTCGTTAAGGGCACCGAAAAGTGCCTGCAGCAAGGGTTTGTTGGGTACAATCCCGGGGTTTTCCAGAACAGCAATTGCCAGGGAATTGAGCAGCTGTTTATAGATTTGCTGTAAAGAGTCGTCGTCAAAATCATGGTTGATGGCGAATTCTCCCAGCAGATCTTCGACCACGGAGGCGATCCGGGGATTGGAGATAAAAGTTCCGGCATTTTCACCGAGCACCTCCAGCAGGATGTCGGCGGTTGTCAACAGGATACGGGTCAGGGCTGTATTTCGTGACAACCGGTCGGATTCAACGACGTAATAAGCCAGGCGCATTTCCTCGGAAGGACCGGTGCTGGCGGATTTTCGCCACTCGGCGTCATTGGCGTCAGGCGCCCAGCGTTTGGGTTTTACTTCGGCGGCCTCAAAATACAGTGCGTAACAGTTGCTAATCTCCCCCGGAATCGCTGAATCCGTTTTAACAGCGGTTTTAATCTCCTTAAAAGTCCGGGTGAGATCATTTAACGCCAGTATAATCCGGCCCTGGTCGGATTCAAAAAAACCCAGCATGTCGGTAAGATGCGCCATATGGTCAGTCGGCGGTTTTGGAAGGCGAAACGGCAAGCCTTCTTCAACTGTACTTAAGGCCAGGATGGTGTCGACGCGGTAACGATAACGAATTAATGCTTTGATGGCTGAAATTGCCAGTGGTGCCGTAATTGGAAGTGCCATTGAAGCCTCTCTAATTTAGTTGACTCGTATTACATTGTAGTAAAAATTGTCAAGCTTTTTTCATATTTATTCAGGGGGGCGGAAATCAATCGTAACCTGTTGCAATTGCGTGTAATTACCCAGCGTCGCTTCGCGCCGATACCTGGCCGCTGTCCTGCAAAATGGAAGGGCGTTGTCCAAAGGGCCACAGAAAAAGCACTTGATTTTGCCATTCAAACAATGAATGATAGAACAAGACCCGCTTCTTCGGACAAGACTCATAAAATTCTCGTGTTCGCAACAGGAGCCGGGGGCGGATCTTTTGGACTTGCCGCATTAACCATCGAACTTCCTGTGACCACAACCATTATGCTCCGCTCCATAGCAGATATAGCACGGAGTGAAGGCGAACAGATTAGATTATAAATGAACAATAAAAAATGGGTAGTTTACCTGGTTCGATGTTCTGACAACTCTTTATACTGTGGGATTAGCAATGATTATAAACGTCGGTTGATAGAACACAATTTCGGTAAAGGTGCCAAGTATACAAAATCACGGAGACCTGTTGAACTGGTTGGCATCGGTCCTGAAATGACAAAAAGCGAAGCACTTAAACTGGAATACAGAATTAAGCAAGTGCCGGCCGACAAAAAAATAGCAGCATTAACAAGGAAGGAGAACGGAATGGCAATTTTAAAAAAGGATCTGCAAGCACTAAAAAAAGAAATCAAGGCACTCGACAGAAAGATGGAAAAGCTGATCAAGGAGTTTGGTAAGGGTCAGAAAGCAAACGTCAAAAAGAAAGCCACTGCAAAAACCGTCAAGGCCAAAACCATCAAGAAAGCCCCGCCAAAAAAAGCACCGGCAAAAAAGAAAACCGCTAAACTGACGGCGACCGACCGGGTGTTAAAGATATTAAAGGGACGAAAGAAAGGTGTTGATGCGGCGACGTTGATGAAGAAAACGGGATTTGATAACAAAAAGATTCAGAACATTCTTCATCGGACATACAAGATGGGGAAAATCAAAAGAGTGGGGCAAGGGGTTTATGTGGGCGCGTGAGGGAATCTCGCCATTTGCGGGATTTGTATGGCTCTTTTTTAAGCTGGCATTGTGGCATTGGGTCGCTCAAGCTAAGAAATTGAAAATAAACCCAAGGATATATTTGCCTGCTACATACAGCACGCAGACGCACAGCATGCCCTTGATTAATCTTGCGGGGACGTATTTCTGAGTTCGGGCACCAAGATACATGCCGATAATCCCGCCTAAACCAAAGAGCAGACCTAAATGCCAATCCGGGGCGACGGATAGATCAGAGTAAAATTGAGCCAGGATGTGAAAGAAAAATACCCCGGCTATGGAGGTCACCAGCGTCCCCATTAAAGCTGCACCGGCGATTGCATAAACCGGCAGGCCGATAATGGCCACAAAAAAAGGCGCCACAATCGATCCGCCACCAATCCCGTAGATACCCCCGGCGATACCCACTAAAAAACAGACGGCATAGACTGCCGGGGTGGAGAAGCTAAATGTCTCGCCGTCGTACTCAAATTCCACTTTGCGCAAGTTGGCAACGGTTACATGCACGGTATGGGAAGCTCCAACTGAGGCAGGGGCATTTTTAACTTTGCTTTTGTCATTGCGCGTGACGGTATCCTTGAAAAGGCGCCACCCGATATAAAGAAGAACGATGCCGACAAAAAGCTTAAAGTCTTTCGGGTTCGGCAGATACACAATTCGAATCCAGGCGCCGATAAAAACCCCCGGTAAAGTTCCGATAATTACCGCCCATGTCAGGGGCCAGAGCATTCGCCCCTCTTTGATGTAACGATAAACGCCACTGGGAATTGCAACGATGTTGAAAACATGGTTGGTAGCGCTTACCGACGGTGCGGTATAGTTTAAAAAACTGACCTGAAAAGGAAGCAGCAGAAATGCACCGGACACACCGCCCATTGACGTAAAAAATGAGACAATCAAAGCGACTGCAAAAGGAACTAACGGGTTAACTTCAACACCGGATACCGCGAAAACCATTTTCCTGTTCCTCCGATAAATATATACAAGTTAAAACCTGGATTCCTATGC
>JAIVWA010000280.1:0-6391 GCA_049190255.1 Gammaproteobacteria bacterium
GATGTTGGATGTTCGATGTTCGACGTTCAATCTGTTTACTGTTCAGGCCAGGCGGAGTTTCACACGAGGTGTCGGGTGTCAGGAGAGAGGAACATAAATAGATGGGCCCAAAAAGGGGTGTTCAAATGAGAAGAAAAATCAGTCTTGAAGGCGACTACGATTTTTTTTCAGGCCAAAAAATCGGGAATATTTTACTGCTTGGCCTAAAGAAAAATCTTATGTTTCAGGTAACCAATTTGGGCGCCAAAACGATGTTTTTAGACTATCTGGACCTGGTTTCGGGAAGCGATTCATTGAAAGTCGTTGTGATCTGGGGCTATCCCGCTAAAACCGGGCGCAATGAATATAAGGAATTTTATACCCAGGTTATCCAGTCGATATTGGATGTCAATGCGGTGTATAAGATGTTCAACGCCGTCGATCAGTGCATCCTGAAAATCATAGAGATGAGTCAGATTGTTATTCATGCTGACAGTGGCAATGTCCTGCCACTGTTCCTAAACATCAGCCTGGCCTGTGATTACCGGATTGTGGCCGACAACACCCTATTTCAGAATCCCTGCCTCGAGTTCGGCCTGGTTCCCAAGGGCGGGGGCGCTTTTTTTCTGTCTAAAATTATGGGCAGCAGTAAGGCCTACGAATTCCTGCTGTCCGAAGAAGATATTGCTGCTGAAGAAGCCTTAAGACTCGGACTGGTCGACAAGATTGTTCCCCTGGAGAAACTTCGTGAAGCCGCCCTGACAAAAGCCGAGGAATTCGCCTGCAAACCGGCCCGTTCACTGAAGTGCATCAAACGTTTGATAAACTTTTCGTTAAAAGATCTTCGTGAGTACCTTGAATTTGAAACAGACGAGCTTACGAAAATGATTGGACCTTTCGGCGACGGTCTGACCAAAGATATTCGTTAAGCTGTCACCTTCAGACCTCGTAAAATACTATGAAAACAGCTATTTTTCCGGTTCGACAGCAAACTATGAGCGTCACGATTTCTGAAGGACCACCAGGGCATCCACCGCCACGGGTTTGCCGCCGGAAATAATCACGGGGTTGATGTCGATCTCCTTGATGATATCATTTTCGATTCCGATTTTTCCGATCGTTATCAGCATCTCAGCCAGCATATCTTTATCAGCTGCCGCCATACCGCGGATTTCTTCCAGGATTTTGCAGGCCTTGATTTCCCCCATCATATCCAGGGCATCCTGCTTTCCCAGGGGTGCGACGCGAAATGCCGTGTCTTTTAATATCTCGGTAAATATTCCCCCCAGACCAAACATCACGCAGGGACCGAACTGAGCGTCACGGGTCAGTCCCATCACCAGCTCGCGCTGTCCTTTGACCATCTGCTGTACCAGAACAGCCCCGCCTGAAGCACCATTCATGGCGGTGCTGATTTCCCTGAATGCCGTAGTGGCCTCTTTGTCATTTCTCACGTCCACCCGGATCAGGCCTTTTTCAGTCTTGTGAGCAATCTCCGCCGAGCAACCTTTGATTACCAGCGGATAGCCGATTTGGCCGGCGGCCTTAAGAAGGCCTTCCGGACTGCTTACCAGTTCCTCGCGGGTAACCGGCAGGTTGTAAGCGGCCAGAACTTGTTTGGACTCGTATTCTGAGAGTGTGAATCGCCCTTCTTTGAGTGCCTGGTTTAGAATTTTCATCTGTGCCTCCATTGCAAGTTAGGGACTTCGCTCATAAGCGCTGGGTTATTTTGTAAATGTCCACAGGTTGCATTTATGCCATACGGGGTTGGTTTGAAAGATGAACGTTCATCCTTTCAGTATGGTGAGATTTATGTCGTCATTACCCGCTTTAAGTCGATACCGTATTTTTTCATGCGGTTCCAAACGGTCACCCGGTTGATGCCCAGCATGCGGGCGGCCTGGGACTGGTTGCCGTTGGTTTTTTTCAAGGCTTCAATCAAGGCCTCTTTTTCTGAAAGGTCGCCGGTATTTGATAAAACCGTCCCGGTCTTCCCGCTTTCTTCCGGGCTGCGAGCATTCAGGGGCAACCCTTCGGTTGGGGCCGGCGGTGTGGCCGGTACGGCAATTTTGGGCGGCAGTTGATCGAGGTCAATAACGTCCCCCTCAGCCAGAACAAAGGCAAATTCCAGGGCACTTTTAAGTTCCCTGACGTTTCCCGGCCAGTGGTATTCCATAAAGCGTTCCATGGCGGCCGGTGTCAGGCGGGCAATATTTTTCCCGGTTCGCGACCGCATGCGGCGGATGAAGGTGCTAACCAGCAAGGGGATGTCCTCCGCTCTCTTCCTCAAGGGGGGCAGATGGATGGGAAAAACATTGATACGGAAAAACAGATCATCGCGGAATTGTTTTTGTTCAATCAATTCTTCCAGATTTTTATTGGTGGCCGTTATGATGCGAACATCCACCGCGATGGGGCGATCATCTCCGACGTGTTCAAATCTTTTGGTTTCAAGAACCCGGAGCAGTTTCACCTGGATAGACAGCGGTACATCACCAATCTCATCCAGAAAGATGTCCCCCCCGTTGGCCGCTTCAAACCGACCTTTGCGATGGCGGTAGGCCCCGGTAAAGGCCCCCTTGATATGACCGAACAGCTCACTTTCGAGCAGTGATTCGTTTAAGGCGGCACAATTGAGCTGAACAAAGGGGCCGTCTTTGCGGTCGCCCAACTGGTGAATGGCCCGGGCAACGAGTTCCTTACCGGTGCCGCTTTCACCATAAATGATGACCGGCGCCTCGCTTCCGGCCGCTTTTTGAATGACATCAAATACCTTTTGTATGATAGGGGATTTGCCGATAATACCGTGAAATCCGTCCTCTTCGGCCAGCTGGCGTGACAGCAGTTCCAATTTCTGATCCAGCCTGTCGAGTTCGGAGAGATCTGTCAGGACTTCCACCGCTCCCAGATGCAAGCCATTGTCGTCTTTCAAAACAGCTGCATTTTTAAGCGCCGATACATAGGTGCCGTCTTTTTTTAACAGATGGCAGCGGCATTTGATCACCTGGCCCTGTTCGAATAATTTACACCACCGGTGGGCGGAGGCTTTCATGGCACCTTCGCAGGCATCGCATTCAAGCAGCGTGCAGGGTCTGCCGACCACCTCAGCGGAGGTATAACCGGTGAGTTCTTCAAAGGCCTTGTTGACCATGACAATGGTTCCATCCGGTCCAACCAGCATCAGACCCTCGTTCATGGTGCCGACAATCTTTTTCCAATAGCGATTGCTTTCCAGTTCGTTCATTTGGTCCAGCCCCGGTGTTTAAATAGTTGTTTAATTGTTTAAACACTTGTTTAAATACCATTAAACACTTTTTTAATGCAAGAAAAATATAGAATAAATTAACTATGGATATCAATGGGTTATGAATTTCAGAAAATCACTAATTTTAGGCACGGCTGTTGCAATGTCGTTTGGCGGATAATTACAACCGTTAAAAATTTCCAGCCGGGTAAAAAAAATGACGTTAATCTCAAAACTGAACCTTGTTGGGATCGCATGGCCGGTCTGCCTGCTCAAATTCAAAAGTGCGGTGGATGGTCTGTGTGCTTGCGAGGTGTTGGAAGTTTCGACCCAGGATCCGGATGTGGTGGTCAATATCACCATGATCATAGACCGATCTGAAGACACACTGATCAATCAGCAAAAAGAAGGCGGCGTCTATCGGCTGTCAGTCCAAAAGGGGTAGGGGGCTATCAGTGGTTTTAAAACACTCCCTAAATTCCCCAATTTGGCGTTAATAAATATAAATAGTGTCCAAAAAATCGACTCATTTTTAGAGTTAATGACGAGGTCTGTAATAAGAGAAAAACGATGTTAACCATCAATCATATTGCGGGGAAAAGGCATGGAAATAAACAGAAGGCATTTTTTTAAAATCTCGGGAGCAATGGCCGCAGCCTCTCTTGTTAAGAGCGACAAAACGGCCCGGGCCTCCCAAATACCGTCAACATCCGAGGATGGATACGGCTGCCTGGTGGACACCACCCTGTGTGTCGGCTGCCGCAAGTGCGAAGAGGCCTGCAACCAACGGCACGGTCTTCCCCAACCAAAGGAATCGTTCGAGGAGATGGCGGTGCTTGAAAATGAACGGCGCATGGATGAGACCACCTATACCGTCGTCAATAAGTATTATCCCAAAAACATCGGCACCTTGACCTGGCGCACCCGTCCGACCTTTGTCAAATTCCAGTGCATGCACTGCAATGACCCGTCCTGTGTATCCGCCTGTATTGTGGGGGCGCTCACCAAGCAGCCCAACGGGTCGGTCATATATGATGCCGGCAAATGTATCGGCTGCCGCTACTGCATGGTGGCCTGTCCCTTTCAGGTCCCGGCCTATGAATATCACAATGCCCTGACGCCCGAGGTGCGCAAATGCACCTTTTGCTTTAATTATATCAAAGACGGCGGGCTGCCGGCCTGTGCCCAGGTCTGCCCGCGGGAAGTTATTACCTTCGCGAAGAAATCAGAGCTTTTAAGACTGGCGCGCTGGAAGATAAAAAACAATCCCGGCAAGTACGTGGACCATATTTACGGGGAACATGAAGTCGGCGGAACGTCCTGGCTGTATCTTGCCTCCGAACCATTTGAGACCGTGGGCTTCCCCAAGCTGGGCACCGAGGCGCCGCCGCGACTGACCGAATCGATCCAGCACGCTCTGTTCCAGTACTTTGCCGCTCCCATTATCCTGTACGGCGTTCTTGGCGGCATCATGGGGGTAACCGGCTATTTAAAAGGTGCTAAAGAAGATTTAAAAAGCGACACTGAGGCGAAAGGAGACACGCAATGAATATGCACGGTGAAGCGGCGCCGATTAAAGAAGAAAAGTTTTTAACCCCCGGGGTGATGGTCCTGCTGGCCCTCATGGCCGTGGGCCTGGCTTTTGTCGCCGCGCGTTTTTTCTTTGGCATCGGTAAGGTTGCCAATCTGAACAATCAATTTCCCTGGGGCATCTGGATCGGAGTCGACGTGGCATCCGGCGTGGCCCTGGCCGCCGGGGGATTCACTACCGGCGCCATTGCCTATGTTTTCAACCGCGACCAGTATCATGCCGTCATCCGTCCGGCCCTGCTGACCGCCATGCTGGGTTATACCTTCGTGGTACTGGGGCTCTTGATCGATATCGGCCGCTACTGGAATATTACCAGCCCGTTGTATAACTGGAACGGGAATTCCGTCCTGTTTGAAGTGGCCATATGCGTCATGATTTATTTGCATGTGCTGTATATTGAATTTTTACCCATTGTGGTGGAACGTTTTAAGGGGCGGGTGAAGCTGCCCGGTCCTCTGGCCGGGCTCAACAATCTAATAGAGGCATTTCTTGCCTTTGCTGAAAGAATTCTGGGCAAAGTCATGTTCGTTTTTATTATTGCCGGCATCGTTTTGTCCTGCCTGCATCAATCCAGCCTGGGATCTTTGATGCTGATCGCCTCCTACAAGGTCCATCCCCTGTGGTACACGCCGATTCTACCCCTGTTGTTTCTGCTTTCGGCCTTTGCCGCCGGTTATCCCATGGTCGTATTTGAGTCCATTCTGGTGTCCAAATCTTTTGGCCGCCAACCGGAAATGGACGTCCTGACCCCGCTGGCCAAATTTATGCCGCTATTAATTGGGATCTATCTGGTATTCAAAATTGGGGATATGATCGTTCGCGGCGCCTATGTTTATCTGCTGGACGGGACCTTCCAGACCAACGCGTTTATCGTAGAGGTCCTTTTCGGTGTGATTATGCCCTTTGTGCTCCTGATGTTCAGAAGGGTCCGCCGATCGGCCGGATGGCTGTTTTTTGTATCCGCAACTTTTGTGCTGGGAATCCTTTTAAACCGCATCAACGTCTTTGTGGTCAGTTACACGCCGCCCTATATGATTGTTAAGTACTTTCCGGCCCTGGGGGAAATTTTTATTACGGTGGGGCTGATCGCCACCCTGATGTTCATGTACCGGGTGTTTGTGTTCATATTTCCGGTCCTGGGAGCGGAACCCAAGAAAATGTCCACCACGGTTGCGGCCGTGCTGGCCCTGACGGCCGCCCTGATGATCCTGGGGACCCCTTCCGGCGCCGAGGCGGATCAGACCCTAAGGCAACTGCTGCCCCTGGAGGAGAACATTACCCCTTCGATTGCCGATGCGCCCAAAGTGGCCATGCTCAACAGCCCGGTGGTCAACAAGTACAGCGACCTGTATGGACCGGTGCGGTTCATGCACAGCAAACATGCCAATGTTTTGGAAGACTGTACCATCTGCCATCACCGGACGCCCAGGGATGAGCGGGATATATACGGCGAACCGGTATCCATGGCCAAACTCAGAGAGATGCAAGCCGAACCGGTGGCCTGTTCGGTTTGCCATGCCGATCCGTTTAATCCGAAGGACCTGGGCACACCGGGGTTGAAAGGGGCCTACCACCAG
>JAIVWA010000281.1:0-6375 GCA_049190255.1 Gammaproteobacteria bacterium
CAACAATGACTGCCAAGCTCTAAATCTTGTTTTCATAATAAATTCCTATTGGGGGCTTGGTGCTACGTCCCGAATTTTCTGACTCTGAGCATCTTAATTTAGCTGACATTGCAAAACGCTGCCAGAAGCATGATTTACCACTGGCAGCGTAAGAAGGTTTATTTACTGATTGATATTGTCTTTTAGGAGTTCCACGGCATCAACGAAGCTGCATTTTCCCACCGTCATGACCAAATCAATGGGGTTGAAGTTTTTTTGACAATCAAAACATCTAGCCAGGTTGGTTTCATGGTTGGTGGCGGTATGAAAGTTGTCGCACAGCGGGCAGGCAAAGCGCAGTATTGCGTTTACGTTGCGTAGCTTAAGGTTCAATAAATCGGTGATAACCTCATCGATGGGGATTTTATTTCGCAGCATTCGAAGAAAATCTGCAGTGTAATGTTTTGACATTATGCCCCCTTTTATGGAAGTTGAAATTCGGCCATTGTTTCATTTACCAATGCTTCATTAATTATTTTTAGTCCCTGGGCAGCGGCATTGATCAGGCAAGCGGTAGCGACATTGTTGACGCAACGAGGCACACCGCCGGTATAGTCATGGATAAGGTCTTTGGCTTCGGTCTCAAATATTTTATCTGCGCCACCGGCCTTGGTGATGCGGTAATCGATATAGGCAGGTGTTTGTGTCTTTGACATTGCGCGCATCACAAATTGCAGGGTTATGCGGCCGAGCAAGTCGGCATGGGAAGAGCGTTTGAGTGTTTGGCTTAATTTTTCCTGGCCACAAAGCAGGATTTTTAAAGATATCTGTTCATCGATGGAGGACATTAGCAATCTCAGATCGGTAAGGGTTTGTGGGGCGATCAAATGGGCCTCATCGATAATAAGCAGCGTGCATTTATCGTTTTGATTGATGCGCTCAAGGATTTGCAACAGCATGCGATCTTTTCCCATTTGTGGTTTTTCGCCGAATTTGATGACCATCAGTCTTAGAAAGGCATTGGCATTTAATTGTGTGAGATGAAAATAGACAGGATTGTATCGGTTTTGAGGTAGTTGATGGATAAAAAGCCTGAGCAGTGAAGATTTTCCCAGGCCTGTTTGTCCGATGATCAAGGCAATGGCACCTTGTTGTTGAAAGAATTTGAGTCGGGCCAAGGCTTGCTCGGTGTGTACATCACGCAGCAGCCATTGGATGGGTGGATTTTCGATAAACGGGTGTGAGTTGAGATCAAAATGGTTAAGAAACATCTTCTGCCTCCTTTCGGATTAATTGTTTAAGTTCGCCGATGATATACGGCAGTTTTGGATAAAGGGCGCATTCAAAGGCCCGTTTGACCATTTGTCGATTAATGCAGCGACTTTGGTTGTAGACTTTTTTAAGCGATTCAAGCTCAGCGGCAGAAAGGTCGGCCAGGGCGGCCTTTTTTCCCATCAGTTGAGCCACGGTTTTGGCAAACTCGTGAAAAGGCCAAGGCCGTGTTTGAACAACTTTACGGTAGTCAATGCTGCCGGTCTGTTCGGCCAGCATTTGTTTATGCTGGCGGATCAAAAGTGCGGTGTAGCTGTGCTTGGGTTTGCCCTGCGGTTGTTGTGGGCCGCCCAGGATATCGTTGGTACGATCGTGGAGGATGCCGGTGCCCAGATATTGTCCGCCAAGCGAATAGATGTGGACGGTATCGGCCGATGAGAACGGATCAAATTTGACCTGTACCCGATCGCCGCGCAGTTTGGCATCGACGCGGTAAAGGCGTTTATCGAGTTGGACATCGGAAAAGGTTCTGTTGACGGTACGATTAACGCTTTGCATGAAAGACTCAATGACTTTATTCATATCGACTTGGCGTATGACCGTCAGCCCTTTTTGATAGCGTAGCTCGGGTGGCTGTTTGGTCTCGCTGTGTATGGTTTTGTGGTAACTGACGGCCAGCCATGCAGACAGGCAACGGTTAAGTTGTTGCAAAGTTAGAATATCACCGGCACGGATTTCTGCTTCCAGTTGCATTTGAATGGTCTGGATTAGCCGTTCGATCAAACCGCCTGCCGGCGGATCTTTGGGGGGTCGATGCAGCAGCTTGATGTTGAGTCGATAACAGGCTGCTCTTAGCGCGTTTGATAGATAGATTTTGGCACGATCCACATAAAGCTGCAAAGGTGCGCCATGAGTGGAAAGGGCGCGGATCAGAGAATCGATCAAGACATCCAGATTCTGCCTGAAGTAGTATCGGGCCTCCACCACATAACGGCTGTGGCAGTCGATGAAAGCTGACAGATAGGTGGGCACAACCTCACCGTTTTGAAGCACATAGGGCCCATCTTCAAAATCACCGACCCATAGATCATGGGTATGATTGCGGGTCCATCGTTTGCGGACCTTTTTTCGAAGTACGCCAAGTTTAAGGCGGGTAGCATTGGCCTGTTTAAGATGTCGGTATAAGGTGGAGCGAGGCACGGTGAGCCCATACATATCTTCAAGAAAGCGATTGATGTGGTTGGGACTGCGAAAGGGCTGTTCTTTTTTCAGTTCAACGGCTTTATCGATGATCTGAACAGCAATATTGCGGGGTTTTCCGCGATCGCTTCGGCTCTTACGTGCCAAGGCGTCAAATCCCCCCTGCTGGTAGCGGTTGAATTTACGGCGCAGGGTGGAAAGCGATGGGTTGCCGATTCGCCCGTCTGGGAAACGGATTGTTTTTTTCGCCAATTGCTTGAGAAACCGGTTGATCAGTTCGGCTTCGATCTCTTCATAAATGACCGGAGTTAGCAGATCACACCAGAAGATTGCCCACTTTTCCTGCTCTTTGTCCAAGCGCTCACCTCCTTTTTGATTTATGGAGGCAAGCTTATATCAGCAAAAGGCGCAGCGTATTGCCAACTTGGTGAAAATTGAGGTTTTAAAGGTGGCTTGAAAAACAGCTTCGATGATCACCAGCTGTCGGCAGTTGATGAGCTGTTTTTTGCGCTGTTTGGTTTTATATTTTCGCGGCGGGATAATTATCCGGGCAAGGTCCCGGCAAATGCTTGATACGGGATTTTCCTGCAACAGCAGGATCAGGGCTGTTCGGCAGGTTTGGGTAAAACCGCCCAGGGTTGTGATCCACCGGTGTATCGTTGTTGGGGCCAATGTAGGGGCATCTGTCGAATCGCTTTCTGGGTATCCCGGAGCGCTGTTATCGACCATAACAGCCTGCTGGTATGTCATGTCGTCGGATTCGACGTAACTGGCAGAAAATCCCGTGATGGTCGGCCGCGTGTAATGTTTGTGAGGGATGGCAAAATCCGGGTAATGGGTGAAGGTCTTGCCGCAACCGGGGCATCTAAACCGAACCAGGCTGCAGTAAGCCGCCTTGATTAACATCTCGATAATAATTAAAAACCGGCGTTCACGGTATGCATGAATCTTGAAAAAGATAGAATCAACATTGCAGCGTGGACACTCAGGCAGCTTGTCCGGCGTGATTTTGCCCTTTTCAACTTTTAGCTGATGTGCTTTAATGTCTTCAAGTGTCGCTGTTGGCGGCATCTGGGTATCCCTCCTGTTTTTAAGGTTAGCCTTGTGAAACCAACCTTCTAATATGGGAGGGATACTTTTTCAAGCAAGGCGGGATAGTCTCTTTTTTTTCTTTAGGCGGGATAGCTGGGTCGCGGGATAGCGGGTTTAACTACTGCGGGATATTCGGGGTCACTCATTCTGGGAGTCAGCACTGAACCTCTGAACCTTGAACCCCTGAACGGTTACAATTTACCTAATCAACCATTCAACCAGTAAACTATTCAACGAGGTCTTTATTTAATGGGTTATGAGATTTTTAGCTTACGATTGATAAGCGGCGAAGAGGAGAACAAGTGAACTCGGAGAAAAAGTTAATAAACGCATACTGTGATGATGTCTTGGGAACCAAGGATGGGATCGAGCTGGCCGCATTGATTACGGCCGGGGAGATCCAGTCTTCTGAAGCGGTCGAGGCCGCCATTGCCCGCGCCCGGAGGGTGAATCCGGCCCTCAATGCCATTGCTACGGAAACCTTCGAGCAGGCCCGTAGTCAGCATAATGAGCCGGAAACCGGTCTTTTGGCGGGGGTTCCTTCATTTATCAAGGACACAGACCATGTCAAGGGCGCTCCGACCTTAATGGGCACTCGCGCGCTTCCAAATAAGCCAGCTGATGTATCGAGCAAATTCGTGGAACAGTTTTTATCCGTTGGCTTAGTAAGCCTGGGTAAAAGCACTTTACCCGAATTCGGGTTGACCGCAACCACCGAATCTCTTGCTACAGGATTGACCCGCAATCCCTGGAACCTCGATTATTCCACCGGTGGATCGTCCGGTGGGTCGGCCGCGCTGGTGGCAGCCGGTGTCGTCCCGTTGGCACACGGCAATGACGGCGGCGGTTCCATCCGCATTCCAGCAGCCTGTTGCGGCCTGGTCGGTCTCAAGCCCTCGAGAAGCCGGCTGGCGGATGCTGAAGGGGCAGAAAAGATGCCGATCAATATTGTGTGCCACGGCGTTATTAGCCGAAGCGTGCGGGATACCGCCGCATTTTATGCTGCAGTAGAAGAACATTATCGCAACCCGGACCTGCCCGAAATCGGTCTGGTTCAGAATCCGGGAAAAGAGCGGCTTCGGATAGGGCTGTTTACAGATACGCCCTACAATACACCCAGTCATACTGATTCAGTAGAGGTTACGGTTAATGCAGGCAAACTTTGCGAGGATCTCGGACACAATGTGGAGACAATTCCATGCCCTTTTAAAGCGCAGGTAATGGATGACTTCTTGATTTATTGGGGGATGCTGGCCTT
This sequence comes from Gammaproteobacteria bacterium, assembly GCA_049190255.1. GTDB lineage: Bacteria > Desulfobacterota > Desulfobacteria > Desulfobacterales > JAFDCJ01 > JAFDCJ01. The sequence goes on from JAIVWA010000281.1 coordinate 4,802, forward strand.
CTTCATTCACCATTTCGGTAAGAAGCTGTTCGAAACCGAGTTCGACAAAAAAAAACTGGAGACCTGGACGCTCGAGTTGAGCCGGTTTTTTAGAAAAAATCTCCTGAAAGCTCCTTTCATCATCAGAAGGCTTAAAAAGTTTTCGAACCAGTATGAAAATATTTTTTCGGATTATGATATTCTTCTCTCCCCGACTCTGTCGCATGCCCCGCCGAAGATCGGCTACCTAGGTCCGGAGGTCAGTTTTGATACCCACTTCGAAAGGGTTCGCCAATATGTGGCTTTTACTCCGTTACAAAATACCGCCGGAGCCCCGGCCATATCCCTGCCGATGGGGTTTAGCCGAAACGGGTTGCCCATCGGCATCCAGTTTGCCGCGGCATACGGCCAGGAGAAGCGTCTGCTTGAGCTCGCTTTCGAACTCGAAGAAGCCCAGCCATGGCCCCTGGTCGGACAGCAGTAGACCATTGACACTGACCGGTTGATAAAACCAGCCGCCTTAAAAAGGCTGTGATACTCGAATTATATCAACATCGGTTTCGATGATTGTCAAACCTTAGGAACGAAGAATGTCAAAGGTTTGGAAGGACGAATGACGATTGTCGAATGAAGAACTTTAAAAATGACGAATGACGAATTAAGGTATTCTGTCTATTTTATAATTTAAAGTTACTTTTCCCGAAGTTTGATGAACCTCTTTAAGTATGCAATTTCAATAAATGGTATTGCAAATACAGATGACAGAGCGAAGCGATTCCACAATTATTCATTAGTCATTCGACATTCGTCCTTCCAAAGGCAACGGGCACCCGGTGCAGTCTGAAATAAGGTTTTTTAGTTTTTTGCGCAGAATCGAGTATGAAAAGTATTTTTTGGCTGTCGCGTAATTGTGTTTTACCATTTTGTTGCGATATTCCGGGTCCGCTAACACTTTTCTGGCCTGGCGGACCGCCGCGTCCGATACATAGCCGTCAATCTCGATTACCGAAAAGCCTTTGGGTTTAATGTCCATCGTGTAGATCGAATAGGTATTTACCACTATCGGCCGGCAAAAATAGATGGCCTCAAGAAAGGCATTGCCGAAACCCTCCAACGTCGAGGGATAGGTGACCAGATCAGCATGGGGATAAACGTCTTCCAGGGTGTATATCTTCCTGCCGTTTTTCGTCAGGCCTCTTTGTTCATTAATGACGTTGGATACAAAATAGGTGTCGACTTTCATAAGCTTGGAGTATTCTCTAATCCTGCGCTCGTAGTCATGCCCTTCATCGCCGGAGGCATGGGAAATGATCAATTTGGCTTTTGCTCCCAGACGGTGAACCAATTCAATCGCATGTTCGATACCCTTGCGTTTAACCACCCGGGTGGGCTGCAGAATTAACACCTCATCATCTGCCACTCCCAGCGCCTGACGAACATCGGAAGCATAATCATCGACTGCGGGTGCCTCTGTGTCAGGATCTAACCCGCAGGATTGGTAATCCGGGGTCATCGGTGGCGGATTCTCGAAATCCATGACATTGGGGATAATGGTTGAAGAAATACCGGTGCGCAGACTCAGTTGCTTATCCGCT
>JAIVWA010000282.1:0-6371 GCA_049190255.1 Gammaproteobacteria bacterium
CTTCGGCAACCCGGACGTCATCGCCGGCCTCCATGGGTTGGCAAATTTTGACACGATGACACCATACGGCGTGATTGCACCGTTTGGTACCGGGTGTGATTCAATTGTTGGTTGCCCAATGCACGAACTGGAATCTGACCAGCCAAAGGCGGTCTTGGGCGCCTTAGATCCTTCAGTAAGGATCCGCTTTAAGCCGCATATTCTCACTTTCTCCGCCCCTTGGCCCAAGTTTTTGAGCATGCTGGAAAATATGGATGAAAGCTTCCTGGCTACAGATAGTTGGTCGAAAGTAAAATCGCGATTTTCACGAGTCAAATAGTTCCATCAATGAAGAAATTTATGGAAAATTGCCACTGAATTCAGCGTTAGAAGTTGTAAAGGAAAACCGTATGAAGTTTATGAAATCAGATCGATCCATTGGGATTTGGATGATTACCAGTATCTCAGTTGTGTTTGGCTTGCTTACCATCAAGTCAGGTGGATCTGTTTTATTTATTGATGGTACGTTTCGGGAAGAAGCCGGTAACTATGTACCATTTGTGGTTTGGTTTAATTTTTTGGCTGGATTTGTTTATCTCATAGCGGGAGGTGGCTTATGGATGCAAAAACACTGGGCGGTGTGGGTATCCATTTTCATTGTTGTGGCAACCCTTATTGTTTTTGCGATATTGGGAATCCACATACTTAAGGGGGGAGTGTATGAAGTCCGCACAATCGCCGCTATGAGTTTTCGAACTATCGTTTGGGCATTAATTGCAATGTTTGCTTATCGCCAAACAATTCGTCAGTGATTCGTGAAAATCTTAATGAGTGAAATTGGTTTTTGTGGCGACGAAAAAAATTGGACGAAATAAACAGAAAACAGCAGATCTTTGTTTCTTTTTAGTAAAAAATAATTTGTTTATGGAAACGATGCAATGGCAGCGTTAAACCCGGCACCGTTGACAAAAAAAACGTTTGCACGTGCACTGCAACATTTATGTGACAACGACCCGGATCTGGCACAAATACTGACAATACTCGACCCGCCGATATTTTGGACACGCAAACCGGGATTTGCCAGTCTGATACACATTATTCTGGAGCAACAGGTGTCCCTGGCTTCTGCCAGAGCATCTTTTGACCGCCTGCGGGAGGCGATTTCGCCCCTCACCCCGGATGGGTTTCTCGAATTGAATGATGCCCGGCTTAAGTCTTTCGGGTTTAGCCGGCAAAAAGCCGCTTATGCTCGAAATCTGGCAAAAGCCATTGTCGATGGGCAACTCAACCTGTCGAGGCTTGACACCATGGCCGATAAACCCGTTCGTGGGGAGTTGATCAAAATTAAAGGGATCGGTCCCTGGACCGCAAACATATATCTTCTGACGGTTCTCCGCCGACCTGATATCTGGCCCAAAGAAGATCTTGCATTGGCCGTCGCAGCCCAAAAGCTTAAACGACTGCCGGCGCGCCCGACACCGCAGGAGCTTGAAACCCTCAGCACGGCCTGGAAACCCTGGCGGGCAGTTGCCGCGCGGCTATTGTGGCACTACTATCTAAGCGACCTTCGGAAGGCTGCAGCCCGCCATTCGAAAAAGAAGGCACCAAATCGATGAATACACCAAAACCGCCGCCGCTGCCCCGGGCGATACCCCGGGAGAAGCCCACTACCTGGTGGCAGCGCAACTGGAAATGGTCCGTCCCTGTAGGTTGTTTGGGGATTCTTACATTTTTTGCGGGTTTCGTCGTGGTGCTTGTATGGATCGTTTTTGGTATGATGAAATCATCCGACGTCTATAAGGATGCCCTGGCGATGGCAAGGGCCGAGCCGGCGGTCGAAATGGCGCTGGGAACCCCGATTGAGGAAGGGTTGTTGGTGGTCGGCAATATTAATATCAGCGGCTCGTCAGGGCAGGCAGATATTGCTATTCCCATCTCCGGCCCCCATGACAAAGGAACCATATACGCGGTGGCCGAAAAATCCGCCGGCCGATGGACCTTTTCGACCCTGATCGTTGAAATAAAGACAACCGGTGATAGAATCGATCTCATGGAGGAATGGGAGCAAAGGAGGAATTTATGAGAGCTAAATTTCTGGCAATTCCAATTATATTAATTCTAATTTTCAACACGCTGGAGGCACTCGGGGAGAGTGCTGACCTGGCAAATGCTGAAAAGATTGCCTGGAGATACATGACATCATTTTTGCGTGGTGATCTGGAAATGTCCTTTTCCTTGATGGATCCCAGAGTGCTTGATCGACGAAAAGCAGATATTGTGCAGGCCTATAAGTTTGCCAAGAAGCAGGGAAAAGCCGATGAATTTAAGGATCGCTTCAAGAATATCGAGGATTTGGATTCAATTTTGAGATTGCCTGCCAAACAGTTTTTAATTCTGCTGGTTAAAAAAGATCGAGAAAATTCACCGGCCGAGTATCTGAAGGCCATGCGAGAGACCGTTGTCAACGTAATTGGCAGCAGCCGCATAGATAGTGAGACTGCTAAAGTCATCCTGGAAATTATTGCGCCAAAATTGATCAGTGATACCCGGCAGGAAGATGGTCTGATCTTGACCCTGTACAGGGGCCAGTGGAAAGTCGTTAAAAATGCGAAATAGCGCCAGCCGGGTTTAGACGTTTATCACAGAGGAAATGGTAACCAAATTGGAAATTAGATACGAGAAACCCGGGGACATCTCAGCAATACGCAGGGTGAATGAAGCGGCCTTTGAAACCAAGGCAGAAGCAGCTCTTGTGGATACCTTGCGTGACAAAAACGCCCATGTTATTTCTATGGCCGCTTCTGATGGGAACCATGTCGTCGGCCATATTCTGTTCTCCCCGGTTACGCTCACAGCAGAAGGTTCGGAGGTTACCTTGCTGGGGCTGGCGCCCATGGCCGTTTTGCCCGAATATCAGAAACAGTGGACACCGTGCTTTCCGGAGTGTTCCAAAAATTTGATAGCGGAGAAATTTCATAACCATGAAAAATGACGCGTCCGAAAAAAATGGTGAAAAAACGAATCATATACCCGGCATTTATAATTACTGTGATCGGTGGTGTGAGCGGTGTACGTTTACCTCTCGCTGCCTGAATTTCGAGATGAGCGAAGAAAAATTCGGCAATCTTGAAGATGTCGACATCACCAATGAAGTGTTCTGGCAAAAACTCAGTGAGACGTTCCAGGAAACTCTGAGCATGCTAAAAGAGATGGCAGCGGAAAAAGGAATTGATCTGGATTCGATTGAACTCGATGATGAAGATGATTATAAACGGCGTTTTGAAGACCCGTCTGTGGTCCATATAATTTCCCATATGGCGGAATCCTACATCACAAGGGTGGATGAATGGTTTGATTCAAATGTTTATATTTTTAAAGATGATCATATTGAATTAAAGGCGGTAGCGGCGGGTGATTCAGCCCAATCTGTGCCGGATGAAGATACGGTAACCTTGATCGATTCCGTGGAAGTCATACGCTGGTACCAGCACCAGATGTATGTCAAACTCAGACGGGCTCTTCACAGTGCCCATGACGAAGCGACGGACGATGATTTGGACGGCTATCCCAAAGATTCGGAGGGCTCCGCCAAAGTTTCCCTGATCGGGATGGATCGGTCTATCAGCGCCTGGGGCAAATTCATAAAATATTTTCCGGATGAGGAAGATGGTATTCTTGGTATTATGGCCCATCTTGATCGTCTCCGCAGACAAACCGAAACCGAATTTCCGAATGCCAGAGCCTTCGTCAGAGCCGGTTTCGATGAAATAGATTCCGACTCTTAAACAGGTGCAGTCGGCGATGCCATCTGCGACTGTGCGGATATGCAGGTAAGCGGCATTGCGGCTGGAAAAAAAGCTGATATCATAGCTGACTGAGCCGTCTGTCAGACTTTTTAATCATCAGGCGATATTGTTTAGTCTAATTATCATGAACGATGTTTATTTAGATATACCGAAACCAGATGGTAGATTAGGTAATGAAAAACCAGATTATCCTCAGTCCCTACTTCATTGATGAACCGCTGCCTGGACTTGAGTCTCTTGCACAACCGGATTGGCAGTTGAATAAGATTAATTTACCCGCTGGCAATAAAATGGATGCTATGACGGCTGTCCACCGGCCGCTGGCAGCTTTCACAGAACAGTCCATTCGCAGCGGTAACCGTCCCGTCAGCATCGCCGGGGATTGCTGTACGGCGATCGGCATGCTGGCAGGGGTCCAGCGTGCCGGCCTCAACCCGGTTCTTATCTGGTTTGATGCCCATGGTGATTTTAATACCCGCAAGACCACCCCCAGCGGATTTTTAGGAGGGATGCCCTTGGCCATGCTGACCGGCAGGGGCGATCAGACCCTGCTGAAGGCCCTCGGTCTAAAACCGATTCCCGACGACCGGGTGGTTTTAACAGATGCCCGTGATCTGGACCCCGGCGAAAAAGAACTCGTGGATGCTTCCGGAGTCACCCATTTGCAAAATGTCCGGGATCTGATCAACCACCCCTTGCCGGACGGTCCGCTGTACGTTCATATAGATACTGATGTGGTGGATCCGGATGACGCCCCGGCAATGAACTATGTCGCCGCGGGGGGTCCTTCAGCTGCGGATCTCAATATGGTTTTTGAATATTTGAATCAATCCGGCAAACTTGCCGCGGTGTCTGTTTCAACCTGGAACCCGGGGTTGGACACAGATGGAAAAAGCCGGAAGGTCTGCATGCAGTTATTAGACACTTTGCTCGGCGGCTACTAAATTTCAATGCAATGAAAAAAAATACCTGACAACCGATGATCCAAATTAAATCAGCTTCCGACAATATATTTGACCGCATACGCAGAAGCTGCCGCAAAGTTGCAGATCGGGCCACCCGGATCAGGATAAATTACAGCCGCATTTCCCCCTATGCCGCTTCGCTGCCGGTGGAAAAAGTAACCAGCCCCCAGCTTGATCCCGACTGTCATTACCTTGGCAAAAAGGAAGATACCGTCCGCTTCCTGGTGACCCTGAATGCCATCAATTTCGGATCCGGCTATTTCCCCTATCTGCGTAAACGACCCGGTATGTCGGGATATTATACGATTGCTTCTTTGTTAAATGATGTGTGCGAAAGGCAGGGCCCTTTATCAGCCGCGCGATTGGCCCAAATCACGGTAGATGAATGTACCCGTATTTTCGATCAGGATCCTGACAATAGTATTGCCCGGGAGTTAATGCAGCATTTTTCTGTTGCCCTAAACGATCTTGGCCGGTTTGTCTTGATCCGGTTCAACGGGAGTTTCACCGGTTTGGTTGAATCCGCCCAATCATCTGCCGGGCGTCTGGTGCAGTTGCTCAAAAATATGCCCTATTTTAATGACGCCGCGTCTTATGATGGACTCGAAGTTCTTTTCTACAAACGCGCCCAGATCAGCGCGGCCGATCTATCACTGGCCTTTCAAGGGCGGGGATGGGGACATTTCGAGGATCTGGATCAGATGACCATCTTTGCCGACAATCTTGTGCCCCACGTGTTGCGAATCGATGGAATTTTGATATATGAAGAATCTTTGATTGATAGAATCAATGACGGTGCACTCATTCCGGCCGGCTCAACCGAAGAAGTGGAAATCAGAGCCTGTGCCGTCCATGCGGTGGAACTCATAAAAAAGGAAATAACAAAATCGGGACAGCCGATCACATCGCCGGCCCTTGATAGCTTTCTCTGGAATCGAGGTCAGCAACCCAGATATAAAACCATACCGCGACATCGCACGAGGTGTGTATTTTACTGATGTCATATTAATTTGTGAAAACGGTCATATAGTGCCTTTATGCGTTGTAAAGTTCCTGAACTAAGAAAATCACAAGCACCAAATAACAAATCACAAATAATATCCAAATTTTAATTTCAAATGACTCAAACGGGTTTTGGTCATTGTATATTGATCTGCGACGAACCCTTGGATTTTTAACCTGTCGGGCATAAGCTCAGGGTGGTGAGCCTGTCGAACCATTTGTAATTTGGTGCTTGAGTTTTGGGATTTAAAAGAAATCATCATTGAAATGGCAGGAATGAAACTATAATTACGAATTTTACATATATAATTTAGGACTCGATACTATAAAGGACTGATCAATGATTTCTTTTCGGGAATATCCCTACCCTTCTCAAAGGATGCCGGTTCTGGCACGCAATGCTGTGGCCACCTCCCAACCCCTGGCAGCCCAGGCTGGCTTACGCATGCTGCTCCAGGGTGGTAATGCAGTTGATGCCGCTATTGCCACCGCCATTACCCTGACGGTGGTCGAGCCGACCAGCAACGGCATCGGCGGTGATGCCTTTGCCCTGGTCTGGAGCGATCAAAAGCTTCACGGACTGAATGGATCCGGACGATCACCGAAGGCCTGGTCCTAT
>JAIVWA010000283.1:0-6355 GCA_049190255.1 Gammaproteobacteria bacterium
TGAAGATGCCGAAAAGATAACCCGCGTCAAAGACGCCATGGCATACGTAGCGGAACACTAGGCCGCAGGGGTCACATGGCGCTGGTTGCTTGGGGTGGTTTAGATCGTTTAGATGGTTATGATCGTTGTGATGGTTGTGATGGCCAATCTTAGTTGATTAGTGGCTTAAGCTTGGGTGGCATGATAATTAGAAGGTAAGAAGGTGAGAAGATCAGAGTCAATTTCCCAACGATCCAAACGATACTAACGATCACAACGATCCAAACGAACTCAACGATCCAAACGAACCAAACGAACTCAACGATCACAACGATCACAACCATCATAACGAGCTATATCTATGAAAAGAAGGGTCGTCGTCACAGGCTTGGGGCTTGTAACCCCGGTGGGTGTTGGCGTTAAGCAGACATGGGAGTCTCTGTGCACGGGAAAATCGGGTGCCGGAGAAATTACGCATTTTGATGCGTCTGCTTTTCCGACAAAGATTGCCGCCGAAGTCAAGGATTTCAACCCGCAGGATTTTATGCCCAAAAAAGATGCCAATCGCGTTGAACCCTTTATTGCGTTTGCTCTGGCGGCCTGCCGTATGGCTGTGGAAGACTCCGGCCTGGTCATCGACAGTTCCAACGAATCCAGGGTCGGGGCCATTACAGGCTGCGGACTGGGCGGTTTGCGCTTCATGGAGGAGACCGTTCGTAAGGTTACCGAACAGGGGCCGCGCAGAGTAAGCCCCTTTTTTATCCCCATGATGATCGGGAATATGGTTCCCGGAATGATATCCATTCATTTTGGCGCCAAGGGCCCGAATTCCTCACTTGCCACTGCCTGCGCCGCCGGTGCCCATGCGGTGGGAAATTCGGTCAGACTGATCCAGGACGGAACCGCGGATGCCATGATCACCGGCGGCAGCGAAGCCGTTATCAGCCCGACCTGCATCGCCGGTTTCGGTTCCATGAAGGCCCTGTCCACCCGCAACGATGATCCCGCGAAAGCCTCGCGTCCTTTTGACAGGGACCGTGACGGTTTCGTCGTGGGGGAAGGTAGCGGTATTCTAGTTATCGAAGCCCTCGATCATGCCCTTGAACGGGGCGCCCCCATCTATGCTGAGATAACGGGTTACGGCATGAGCGGAGACGGATACCACATGACCTCGCCGCCGCCGGATGGTTCCGGAGCGGTTCGGTGTATGGAGGCTGCTCTCGAGGATGCGGGCCTTGACTGCAGCCAGATTGACTATATCAATGCCCACGGCACATCCACCGAATTAAACGATCTGTATGAAACCCGGGCGATAAAGACGGTATTCAAAGAACATGCCCACTCTGTGGCCGTAAGTTCCACCAAATCAATGACCGGTCATTTGCTTGGGGGGGCCGGAGGCATTGAGACTGTTTTCACGGCTCTGAGCATCCATGAAAACATGATTCCACCGACCATCAATTATGAAAATCAGGCCCAAGAATGCGATCTGGATTACGTGCCCAATGTCGCCCGAAAAGCCAAAGTACAAAATGCCATGAGCAATTCATTCGGATTTGGCGGTACGAATGCTTCCCTGATTCTGTCAAAATATCATAAATAAGCATTGATAAATTCCTTCCCAATAGCCTCTCTGACTGCTCTTAAAACCAATCCGAAAATTTTTTGCTTGCGGTAATGCGAATAGAAATATACTATAATCCTTTATGATTTTCAGAGTCAACAGAACGGGGGAGGCATTAGCCCAGCATGGCAAAAACGGAAAATCGCCCATCGTGGGAAACATACTTCATGAATATTACCAATCTCGTGGCCCAGCGCTCGACCTGTCTGAGGCGGGCGGTAGGTGCCGTTCTGGTCAAGGACAAACGAATTCTGTCCACCGGATACAACGGGGCGCCGACCAATCTGAAGCATTGTCTCGAAGTCGGCTGTCTGCGTGAACAGATGGGTATCGAATCCGGCACGATGCACGAGCTGTGCCGGGGTATTCATGCCGAACAAAATGCGATTATACAAGCCGCCTACCATGGCGTATCGGTAAAAGGGGCCGTGATTTACTGCACCAACCAGCCCTGCTCCATCTGTGCCAGAATGATTATCAATGCCGGTATTGTAAAGATTTATTACCGGTCGGCCTATGCAGATTCCCTGGCCAAAGAATTGCTGGCCGAAGCAAATATTGAATTAAAACAAATTGAATCCGACAATCAGGGGGAAGGCTCATGAAATGTCCTTATTGCGGCGAAACTGATAACAAGGTAATCGATTCCAGGTTGAGCAAGGATGCCAGTGCGATTCGGCGGCGCAGGGAATGCATTGATTGCAGCCGTCGGTTTACAACCTACGAGCACATTGAAGAGATTCCCATCATGATCATCAAAAAGGATGGACGTCGCGAGGTCTTTAACCGGGAAAAGGTGCGCAGCGGGATACAAAAGGCCTGTCAGAAACGCGACATCAGCATGAATGTTATCGAAGAATTTATTGACGACCTGGAGCGAGACTTGCGTGAAATCGGCGAAAAGGAATTGCCCGCCTCTGTTGTCGGTGAGAAAACCATGGCCAAGCTGCACGAGTTGGATGACGTCGCCTATGTACGCTTTGCGTCGGTTTATCGGGAATTCAAGGATGTGAATGATTTCGTGTCCGAGTTGAAGAGCCTTTTGAGTAATCATGAGAAGTGACTTGGTTGGGATGGTTGAGATCGTTATGATGGTTTAGATGGTTTTGTTGGTTGGAGGATCAGATAATTAGAAGTTGAGAAGATAGGAAGGTGAGAAGATCAGACTCAACGATTCCAACACTCAAAACGATCTCAACCAACATAACGCTCCCAACGAACATAACCAACATAACGAACCAAACGAACATAACGATCTCAACGATCCTAACTATCAAAACCCAAAATGAAAGACCAGCATTTCATGCAAATGGCTCTGGACCTCGCGGTCAAGGGTGAGGGATTTACCTCTCCCAACCCCTTGGTCGGGGCCATATTGGTAAAAGACGGCCAGGTGGTGGGCAGCGGCTATCATGAAGTTATCGGCGGACCCCACGCCGAGGTCAATGCCATCGATGCAGCCGGCGATCGCGCCGCTGGTGCGACCCTCTATGTTACCTTAGAGCCCTGTAACCATACGGGGCGTACACCCCCCTGTACACGTAAAATCTTGGAATCCGGCATCAGCCGGGTTGTGGTGGCCATGTCCGATCCGAATGAGAAGGTGATCGGCGGTGGTTTGAAATTTTTACAACACAACGGCATTCCGGTCACCCAGGGTGTTTGCGAGAAACAGGCCCAGAAACAGAATGAGGCCTTCATTAAATATATTCGCACCGGGCAGCCCTTTGTGATTGCTAAATGTGCCGCCACCCTTGACGGTCGGATTGCCACACGTACCGGAGATTCCAAATGGGTGACCGGCGAGGCGGCACGGCAATTCGTGCACATCCTGCGGCATGCAGTTGATGCCATCATGGTCGGTATCAACACGGTTCGTAAGGACAACCCGAGCTTGACGACTCGTCTCGACGACCGGCAAGGTAAAGATCCGGTAAGAATCATCCTGGACACCCACCTGTCCATTGCGCCGGATGCCAGGGTATTGCAGCAGACATCCGCATCCGAAACGATTCTGGTGGCCGGCCAGGGGGTGGCGCGGAGCAAAAAGGCTGCTTTTGAAAAGGCAGGGGCCCGGGTGATCGAATCTTCGCTCAAGGATAATCGAATTGATATGTCCGCCTTAATGGATCAACTCGGTGAACTGGAGATCTGCAGTTTATTAATAGAGGGCGGCAGCCGGGTGCTGGCCTCGGCGTTTAGGGCCGGTATTGTCGATAAGGTGCTGTTTTTTTATGCCCCTAAGATTTTAGGTGGAGACGATGGTGTCCCCATCTGCAGCGGACCGGGTGCGGAGCTGATGAATCAATCGACGGCGGTAAAAGAAATCGCGGTTCGGCGATTTGCGGATGATATTCTCATAGAAGGATATATTGAAAAGACCTGATTCGTACTTATATTATACAATTGGCCAGATGCGATGGCCAATTGTAGTTAATTAGTTGATTGGTTGATTAGTTTAATGGGTAATAAGGATTTCAATCTATCTGACTATCTGACTGATCAACTATTTAACCAATTAACCAATCAACCAATCAACTTATACTATGTTCACAGGAATCATAGAGGGCTTAGGGGCCATATCCGCCATCCGATCAGCCGGCCGGGGAAAACGGTTGACAATTGAATCCGATTTCGATCTGGATCAGACAAAAATCGGCGACAGCATTTGCGTCAGCGGTGCCTGCCTGACGGCGGTGAAAATCGACCGCCGGAATTTTGAGGTTGACATTTCCCCCGAAACACTTCAAATGACAACCTTTAGCCAGGCCCGGGTCGGCGAACGGGTCAACCTCGAGCGGGCCCTGCGGCTTTCGGATCGGATTGACGGGCATCTGGTTTCGGGGCATATCGATGGCATCGGCCAAATCCGGCAGCGGGAGACCCTGGGCAATGCAATTATTGTCACCATCGAGGTTGCCGAGTCGATGGCAAAATATATGATTGTCAAGGGATCGGTTGCTGTAGACGGCATCAGCGTGACCATCAATACCTGTACCCCGGACAGTTTTTCCGTAAGCATCATACCGCACACTGCCAAATTGACGACGATCGGTTTTAAAAACAAGGGTGATCCGGTAAACATTGAAAACGATATGATCGGCAAGTATGTCGAACGATTCATGAACGCACGGCCGGGCCGGAATAAAGACAAGGCTGAAAAAGCATCGGTGATTGATAAGGAGTATTTGCTGAAAACGGGATTCATCGATTAGCATCAATACTAAAAAATCGACAGTCGTCGATAGGACGCAATACAGCATTTAACACTACAGTTGGAGTAAAAAGAAAAAAATGCCACACCTTACCATTGAAGAGACGATTAGAGATATTCGCGAAGGACGGATGGTCATTCTGGTGGATGACGAGGACCGGGAAAATGAGGGGGACCTTTGCATGGCGGCTGAGGCCGTGACTCCCGAGGCTATCAATTTCATGGCCAAACACGGCCGCGGGCTGATCTGTCTTCCGATGACTCCGGATAAAATCGACGCTCTGGATCTTCCCCCGATGGTCGACCACAACACCTCCCCTTACGGGACCGGTTTTACCGTGTCCATTGAAGCCCGCTGCGGCGTTTCCACCGGCATTTCAGCTGCCGATCGGGCCACCACGATTTTAACCGCCGTGGCAGATGATGCCAGTTCCCGAGACCTAGTGCGGCCCGGCCACATTTTCCCCCTCAGGGCACGGGAGGGCGGCGTTATCGTCAGGGCCGGTCAGACTGAGGGCTCGGTCGACCTGGCGCGTCTGGCCGGTATGAAACCCGCCGGGGTTATCTGCGAAATTATGGATGAAGACGGTACCATGGCCCGAATGCCGAGTCTTGAAAAATTCAGTGAAAAACACGGCCTAGGCATTTGCACCATCGCCGATTTAATTGAATACCGCATGCGTATGGAATCCTTTGTGCACCGTGCCGCCGAAACCAAAATCCCCACCAGCGTTGCCGGGGAGTTCAGAGCGGTTGTCTATGAGAATGACGTCGATAACCTTTTGCACATTGCCATGGTCAAAGGCGAAATCGATCCGGAAAAACCGACGCTCGTGCGGGTGCATTCCGAGTGCTTGACCGGCGATATTTTCGGTTCGTTGCGCTGTGATTGCGGGCCCCAGCTGCACAAGGCCATGGCCAAGATGGAAGAAGAAGGAAGCGGCGTGCTTTTGTACATCCGGCAGGAAGGCCGCGGCATCGGCCTGGTCAATAAAATTAAAGCCTACGCCCTGCAGGAGACAGGTCTTGATACAGTTGAGGCCAACGAGGAACTGGGTTTTGAACCGGATATGCGCAATTACGGCATCGGGGCCCAGATTCTGGTTGATCTTGGCGTCCGAAAAATGAGGCTTTTGACCAACAACCCCAAGAAAATGGTGGGACTGGAAGGATACGGCCTGAGCATTACCGAGCAGGTACCCGTCGAAGTCGAACCCAACAAATTCAACAAGTGTTATCTGGAATGTAAGAAACTGAAAATGGGGCATACGCTAAACATCGACGTAACTCCTTAGGTAGTTGAATGGTTGAATAGTTGATTAGTTAAATAGTTAAATAAGGATTTCAATCTATCTGACTATCTGTATATTTGGCCTTCCTATGAACGGCAGATAAAATGATAATTTTTCTCCGTGAACTCCATGTTCTCGAGCGTAGCGGGTGGTTAAAATATTCTGCCGTTCAAATAAAAATTTTCGAAACCGGGCAAAACAGCTAAATATTAGAATTATCTGATAAACTAATATATCGAATAGGAA
>JAIVWA010000284.1:0-2254 GCA_049190255.1 Gammaproteobacteria bacterium
GTCGCGGGTTTTGCGCAGGGCTTCCTCAGTTTTTTTGTAATCGGTGATATCTCTGAATATTTCCATCTTCCAGATACTGCCGTCCGGGTTTTTCAAAGGGGTATCCATGAGGTCATAGGTCTTGTCGTTTTTAGGGGAATACCACTGCCAGCGGACGCTTTGGCCTTTAAACACCTCCTCATTTTTGCAATAGGGGCAAACATCCTTGCGCCCGGAAAGGTACTCGTAGCATTTTTTCCCATCAACCGGTCCGAATTCTTTTATCAGGGTCGAGTTGGCATATTCAACATCATAATCCTGGTTAATAATGTAAATGCCGTCGGCCATCGAATCGAGAATATTCATCAGGTTGTCTCGCTGGCTGCGTAACGCATTTTCTTTTTGTTTGCGATTTGTTTGGGGTTTTGATTTCCGACCTTCCCCTCCGGTTGAATTTTGGTCTTTTTTCATGGAAACCTCCAACTATACACAGCGTCATAATAGATTGCGTCTTCGCATTTTGAATCTTATCTCATTAAACGGCTTAATTTTCAACCATTAGCAATTACAAATATGGGGCAGTGTGGTTAGGCATATAATAGCATTATTGACAGATTATTCTTAGATATTTTCGAAGCTTGATAGTAAAGGACATGCTGTAAATTACAAATTACAAATCCCAAATAACAAACAAATCACAATGACCAATTTCCTAAATTCAAAACACGAAGAAGGAGCTTTCTATCTCGATAGAAGCTGTTTCGGTCATTGAATATTTGAATTTGAGATTTACCCCTCGACTGGGCTCAGGGTGGTGAGCCTGTCGAACCATTTGTAATTTGGTGCTTGTTTTTGGGGATTTATAAATGGGGAATCAAGGATGATAGGTATTGCAAAGAAATATTTTCGCTTCTGCAGAATGTAGCTTCCAAGACGCTATTTTTCACTTAGCGTTCCCCTCTTAATGGCATCCCGGCCAAATTTTTTGGTAATGGTTTCCACCGTGCGATCCACCTTTTCCCAGGTCTGATCGCTTTCTTTGACCCGGTCGAAAAGATTCAGCTGTACCGGCCGATCGGTTGATTTAAATCCCGAGGTGCCCACGCCGATAAGCCTTATTTTCTGAGTCAACCGATAGTCATCCAGCAGCCTGACAGCATACCGGTAAATGGTTTCGGAGGATTGGGTCGGGGTATCGATGGTTTTGCTGCGGGTGAACTGTTTAAAATCGGCATGCTTTAACTTCAAGGTGATGGTTTTGGCTTTAACATTTGCTTTTCTGAGCTGTCGGGCGATTTCTTCGGACTGTTTCAAAAGATATTTGTTTAACAATTTTTTGTCGTCAGTGTCCTCTCCCAGGGTGCGTTCGCTGCTGATGGATTTATGGGGTGACCAGGGTGTCACGGTGGAATGGTCCCTGCCGGATGCAAGCTCAATCAGGCGTTGGCCGAATTTACCCAATCGATCCAGCAGCATTTTTTCAGGAAATTTTTTAACATCCCCCAGAGTTTTGATCCCCATGGATTCCAATTGCAAAAAGGTTTTCTTACCCACACCCGACACTTTCTGAACCGCAAGGGTTTCAATGAATTGATTGACTTGCTGCGGCCAGATGATGGTCAGTCCGTCCGGCTTGTCCATGTCCGAGGCCACCTTGGCCAAAAATTTACCGGGTGCCACCCCCACGGAGCATGTCAATCCGAGCTTTTCTTTGATTTTATTTTTGATATCCATGGCCACCATTTCAGGGCCGCCGTGCAGTCTTTGGCCCCCTGAAATATCCATATAAGCCTCATCAATGGACACCACCTCCACCTGGGGCGAGAACTCCCGCAAAATGGCCATGATCTTCTTGGACACTTCTTTGTAGCGTTCTATGCGGGGCGGAATGAACACACCCTCCGGGCACTTTTGCCGGGCTTGAAAAATCGGCATGGCCGAGCGAACACCGAATCTTCGGGCTTCATAGCTTGACGCCGAAACCACCCCGCGATTTGAGGTGCCCCCCACTATTACGCACTTGCCCTTGAGCCACGGGTTGTCCAGCTGCTCTACGGAGGCGTAAAAGGCATCCATGTCGATGTGTAAAATCATCTTTCGATTTGGGATTTGGGATTTCAGATTTCGGATTTAAGGGCCAAGCGCATGGCGCCATACCTCGTTCCTTTATGCCTTGCACCCTGCGCCTTGAGCCCTACGCCCTCTACCTTCTTAAACCTTATACCATTTAATACCAGTCGCCAGTAACCAGTAAAAAAATAAATCCTTGCTTTAC
>JAIVWA010000284.1:2264-6338 GCA_049190255.1 Gammaproteobacteria bacterium
TCGGGTTGCGTGTTACGGGTTGCGAGTTACGAGTTGCGAGTTGCGAGCTTATGGCTGATTTAAATGCTTTTTGCCTTGTGCCCTTCGCCTTCAACCTTAAACCTTATACTTCGTTCCTTTATGCCTTGCGCCTTTTTTTATTTTCCGCATTCCGCATTCCAACTTCCGAATTCCTGACACCTTCTACCTTATACCATTGAGTTCGAGAAACCAATCGCCGTCCATCGGCAATCATTTAATCCTTGCTTTATTTGAAGCATCTGCTAAGTTACAAATTTGTATTATCCTTGTTAAATCACGACAGATTCGTAATTTAATTTTATTATGAAACCAATTGAAGAAGTTACTTTGCTGTATGAGATCACCAAGGCGCTCAACGAGCATCTGGTGTTAAAAAAGTCGCTGTACAAGGTATTGGATATTCTTTCCAACTCCATGAATATGGTGCGGGGAACTATAACAATTTTAAATCCCCTGCGCAACGAGATAAACATTGAGGTGGCCCACGGGATGACCCGCAATGCCATGGAAAGGGTTAAATACAAGCTGGGGGAAGGGATTACCGGGCGGGTAATTGAAACCGGCAAGGCGGTGTCCATACCCAAAATCAGCGAGGAACCGCTTTTCCTGGACCGCACCGGTGCCCGCAAAAAGAGAAAAGGCCAGGATCTGTCCTTTATCTGTGTGCCGGTAAAAAAGGGCAAGCAGGTTATCGGCGCCCTGAGCGTCGACAGGCCTTTTGACAAATCCTATCCTTTAAAGAGCGGACAGAAGCTTCTGGCGGTTATTGCCACCATGATTGCCAGTCATGTGATCAAGCTTGAAACCATTCAGATGGAAAAAGAACGGTTGCGAGAAGAAAACCGACGTCTTAAAAGCGTGCTGAAAGACAAATACAGTATCGGTAACATTGTCGGCAACAGCAACAAGATGCGGGAGGTCTTTCAGATGGTCTCCCAGGTATCAAAGAGTAATGCCACCGTATTGATCCGGGGGGAAAGCGGTACCGGCAAAGAACTGGTGGCAAACTCCATCCACTACGGCAGCCTGCGTGAGAAAGGCCCGTTTGTAAAAGTAAACTGTGTGGCCTTGCCGGCGACCCTGATTGAAAGCGAACTGTTCGGGCATGAAAAGGGTGCTTTTACCGGTGCCATTAAGCTGAAAATCGGCAAATTTGAATTGGCTCACAAAGGAACCATATTTTTAGATGAAATCGGATCCATCAGTCTGGATGTCCAGGCCAACCTGCTGCGGATTCTTCAGGAAAAAGAATTTGAACGGGTGGGCGGGCACCGAACCATAAAAACCGATGTAAGAATCATCGCCGCCACCAATAAAAATTTGGAGCGATCCGTGGAGGATGAAACTTTTCGGGGGGATCTCTACTATCGCTTGAACGTGTTTCCCATTTATCTGCCGCCCTTAAGAGAACGCAAGACTGATATTTTGCTGTTGGCCGATTATTTTCTGGAAAAATATGCGGCCGAAAACAGCAAGGACATCAAACGGTTTTCGACCCCGGCCATTGATATGCTCATGGAATACCACTGGCCGGGGAACGTGCGGGAGGTGGAAAACTGTATCGAGCGGGCCGTCCTGCTGTGCGAGGAGGGGGTTATTCACAGCTATCACTTGCCGCCAACGCTTCAGACCGGTAAGGAATCGGATACCGTACCGGCCCTGTCCCTGGAAGACGCCGTTGCCAACCTGGAAAAAGAGATGATTATCGATGCCCTCAAAAACACCTGGGGCAATATCAACCTGGCCTCGAAAATACTGCAGACCACGGTGCGAAAGTTTGCCTATAAGGCGCAGAAATACGGAGTCAGCTATAAGCACTACCGCTAAAACTGGTTTCAGAGCCCTCATCTCTTGCCCGAATGCTGCGTTGTAAGCCAACGAAAAATGCTCACGTACTAAAGTACGCTCCGCTTTTCCCATTGACTTCGGCCAGGGTAAGTGCCAAAAGCCGCTATGGCCGATTCTACTTCAAGGACCTATTGGAAAATTCTCATCTCCCTTAGCCTGGTGCACTTCAGCGGTGATTTCTATAGCTCTTTCATCAATCCCCTGTATCCCGTGTTTATGGACAAGATGGGGCTGGGCCTGGTCCAGGTGGGCTTTCTCGCAGGGATATCCCGCTTTTTAATGTTCATCGTACAGCCCATGTCAGGCTATTGGGCCGATCGCCATCCCTCGCGCAGTTTTATTTTGATCGGGTTGCTCATGCCCATTCTTTTCATTCCTTTGGCGGGAATGACAACCGGTTTTTACGGGTTGCTTTTCTGCATTGTCATCGGCTCTATGGGGTCTTCCCTGTTTCATCCGCCGGTCACGGGTATGGTACCCCTATATGCCGGCCGCAATCTTGGGCTGGCTATGTCCATCTATAACACCGCCGGCACCCTGGCCTTCGGGGTGGGACCCATATTCATCACCTTTTACGTGGCCCGGTTCGGCCTCCGGGCAATGCCGGTGACCATGGCCATCGGTCTTTTGATCTGGGTCTATTTCTTTTGGGCCATTCCCAAACCCCAAGGGGACGGCATGGCCCAATACGGGTTTTTAGAGACCCTTCGGCAAACCCTGGGCAGTGTCTGGCAGCCGATCCTGTTGATCTGGATCGTAATGGTCGTGCGAGCGCTGGTGGGTCAGTCGTTGATGACGTTTATGCCGGTGCTGTGGGTGCAGAAAGGACATACCGTCGTCTCCGCCGGCATCCTTTTTTCCATCTTTACCATTTCAGGGACGGTGGCCGGCATTCTTTGCGGTTATATTTCGGACCGGATAGGGTACAAACGCCTCTTATGGATTACCCACGGTCTCATGGCGCCCTTCCTGCTCGTGTTTTTGTTGGCTCCCGGCAAATGGATCTATCCGGCGACGATATTGGCCGGCGGCTTTACCATGGCTTCCCTGCCCCTCGGAGTGGTGATGGCCCAGAAAATCGCTCCCAAGGGCCGCTCCATGGTGGCCAGCCTGATGATGGGGCTGGCCTTTGGAACCGGCGGAATCTTTTCCCCTATAGTTGGTAAACTGGGCGATATCTTTACCATCCAGAGCGTGCTCATGCTAGTTGTCTGCATTCCCGTGCTCTCCCTGATCCCGATTTACTTTATACCGGAAGTAGGCAATCATACGGATGACCAATCTTGATAAGGCCGTGTAAAATTCCAATTGTGAGCGAAGCGAACCAGGTTTGTGTATTCTTTCAGAATTGGAACGGTTGGCTGATCATCATCTGCACCCCGGCCCCTTCGTCGGACACAGCGGTGTCGATGCGGATTACGATGCCTTGGGCCCAGGCCCGCAGGCCGAGACCGACATCCCATTTCATGTCGGAATGCAGCTTATTGAAGTTCCATTCGGATGCCACGCGCCCGACTTCTACAAAGGGCACGAACTGAAGCCACTGGATTCCAACGTATTTCTGAATCCAGGGCCACCCGTTAAACGGATTCCAGCGGGGTATTACCCGCAGCTCGGCCGAGTAATAAACAGCCGCTTTGTCGTTGAAACGCTGGGAAGGGTAGCCGCGCATTCGCCAGATACCGCCCAGGGTCGAGCCGGTGTAGGCCGGCGGCCGGTTTTCGATTTTACCGTTCGGTTGTTCATCCCAGGTCGGAGAATACGACGTCCAATAGTCCAGGGCCAGAACTGTCTGCCGGAAGCGGTCCGACAATTGCAGCGGAATATACAGATCCAGCTCACCCTCGAGATTGGTCCAGGAATTGGAGCTGTCAAACCCGCCGAAATCCCGCGACACCTTCCCCCGCAAACCGAATCCCTTTGAAGGGTTGGCGTAAAAGTCCCGGTTGTCCCAGAAAACCGAAAAATCGAGACCGTTGGTCTTGATTGTCTCGTCCACGTCGTTGCCGTCGAGCTGCTGGGAACGATAAAACGGCCGCAGCTCCAGGTAACTTTTGCCGCTTTTGAACGGATTCAAAGAGGTCCCCCCGGTGGCGCCGGATTTTAAAAGTCCCTGGTCGATTTTGTAGGTGCTGATGATCTGATCCTTGCCAGTACCGATGGGCAGCAAATACTTAAAGGTAAGCCGAAAGAAGTTGTCCCAGC
>JAIVWA010000285.1:0-6295 GCA_049190255.1 Gammaproteobacteria bacterium
TTTCGGCCGGGAATATCTTCTGCAGGTGTTGGAGCGCTATTGGATTCACATGGGAGGCCGTTCGCTTGAGACCTTTCGCCCGCTGCTGGGAAAAAAATCTTTTCAGCAAATTCTGGGGGAAAATCCCGGAGGCTGTTCAGCCGAGCTCTCCGATACCAGCCATTTTCACATTGATCTTTTCGGCAACTACATCCCCGGCCTGTGTTCCGGCTTGTCCATCTCAATAGAGGACCTGGGAAAGCCGCTTTCCGATGAAACCTACCCCCTTTTAACGATCCTATATCATCACGGTATCCGGGGGCTGGTCAAAATGGCCGAAGATCTTGTCGGATTCAGTCCCAAAAAAGACCTCTATATCAACAAATGCGATTTGTGTACTGAGGTTCGAATCTTTCTGGTGCAAAATGACTATAGTGGCTCTGGCGAGTTAAATCCGAAGGAATTCTACAGCAACAGCTGAGGGAAATGGGGTCGCCCACGGTGAATGCCTGACAGTTAAGGATTTATGCTAAAAATAGTCCCGTTTTTTTGGCTTAAAGTCCACATTGCGCATTCGGGAAATCCCACCTTGACCAATAGCTTTAAGTTTAGTCCCCGGGCTCGCTGTACAAGTCAACTCAGGAAACAACGTATTTTCCCCAAATTTACCTTGGCACTTCAATTTTACACGGTAAAATTGGATCATGATTACAAGAATTATCAATCTTCCCTTCAAAAGAAATTATGAAAGACTATTCCAAAGCAAAACCTCTGTGTGTATCCACTTGTGACAAGCCATATATGGCTGGGACTGTCACCATAATTCCATGGAAGTATTTATTCAGAAAAGATTTTTTGGAACTAGTCTGAAAAATCTTGCTCAAATTTGATCTTAACCAGCTTATTTTCATAAACATCTGCATTTTCAACCGTCGTCCAGCCGTGCCAGAGTCTTGCAATCATTTCTTCCTCCCTGAAACAGGTTGCCCGTTGAGCCCGTTCGCCCGTTTGCCGGTTCAAATCGGACTTGTGCGCGTCAGACGTATGAAACCCATTTTTAACGGGCTAACTGGAAAACCGGCTAACCTAAAATGAGCTATGAGCTCCATTTGCTATACGCTTTGCGCCATACTTATGTGAGCGGCTTCCCATCCGAGTATAGCCTTCTTCCTGGCGGTTCCCCCGCCGTAGTTGCCGAAGTCGGCCGTTTTGCGAATTACCCGGTGGCAGGGAATGATAAAAGAAATGGGATTTTTGCCGACCGCACTGCCCACCGCCCGGGTGGCTCCGGAAATGCCCACCTGAATCGCCACATCTTCATAGGAAACGACCGCACCAAACGGAATTTTGATCAAGGCTTCCCAGACTTTTATCTGGAAATTGGTACCGCTTAAAATTAAATGCAATGGTGTGGAAGTGTCGGCGAACGACGGATTAAAAATCCGATCAACCAGTTCCCGGGATGCATGCGGATCTTCAACTATATCCGCCATTTTCCAGAAAAACCGTAATTCCGAGAGCGGATCCTTTCGATCTCTGTTTTTTACGAAAAAGAAGCCGCAAATACCTCTTGCGGTTGTCGCCAGCAGACATTCGCCAAACGGACTGGGGTGAAAACCATACTTAATGGTAAGCCCTTCCCCTTTGGATTTGTATTCTCCCGGTGTGACCGCCTCACAGGTGACAAATAAGTCGTGAAGCCGTCCGGGACTGGACAGGCCGGCTTCATAGGTTACATCCAGAAGGTTGGTGGAATCCTCCAGCAGCTGTTTGGCATATTCTTTGGTCAAAAATTGTAAAAACCGCTTGGGGCTGATACCGACCCACCGGCTGAAAAGGCGTTGAAAATGGTATTCGCTCAGGCCGATGTGGGCGGCGATTTCCTTCAGGTCCGGCTGAGACGATAAATTTTTCTCAATAAATTTAATGGCCTTTTCAATCCGATCATAATCGTCGCTGGCCTGGGATAGGGTGGGTGTTTTCATATCCTCTTACCTTTCTTTGCTGTGCTCTAAATTGCTTACATATAATTGACGGTTCGGTTCGCCAATGTAGGGGCGGGGTTTATCCCCGCCCGCTGACTCTGGCATATTGTTCTCGGGCGGAGATAAACCCCACCCCTACAAAAAAGAATTGAAAATGTCCCCCGCATTAGTGCTAAGAAAAGGAATTGTGAAATCGATTCTATGACTCAGCCTGAATATAGGCCATATCATATACCCGCGCCACCCGAAACTTGCTGTTTTGCGAATTTATTTTAATTGGTGCAGGATTGCAGGGCGGTTTTTCCTGTCTTCAATTATTATCTTGACACGAATATCTTATTGCTATATATCAATTAGATATATTAAACAGGAAGCGCTATGAAAAAAAGTAAAACCAGGTTCGCCGTTCTGGGAATATTATCCTACGGACCCATGTCCGGCTACGATATTAAAAAATTCTACGCGCAAAGTGTGGCCGGATTCTGGAGCGAAAGCTACGGCCAGATCTATCCCATTTTAAAACGACTGGCTGAAGAAGGGCTGGCCACAAAATCAGTCCACAAACAGGAGGGCAAACCGGACCGCCACATTTACGCCATAACAGAAAAGGGACGCGAGGAATTGCAGCAGTGGCTGGTGGAACCCACCGGTCGCTATATCGGGCGTCATGAGACCCTTTTAAAGCTGATGTTCGGCAAACAGATTTCGGTTGCCGATAACATCCTTCAAATTGAACGCTTCCGGGACCGCCAACGGAATGAGCTAAAGGAGGTTGAAGAATTAAAAGAGCGGTTCGAACATGAAGAAGTCGACGACCCCAATATACCCTTCTGGCGACTGGCATTATCCTACGGGGAACACGTAAACCGCGCATACATAGAATGGGCGGAGGAAACCCTAGAGGCGCTGCGTAAAATGGAATATAAAACTTCATCTCGAAAAAAAACGAGTTAATAAGGAATATAACTATGGAGCTGCAGTTTGCAGCGCAAATAACAAATTCGAAGCACGAAATTCGGATTTTCTGTCGCGAACCTCCGTTTCAGGAAACATGCTAATTTGCCAAAATCAAAGACAAAAATATTAAAGGTGAGTACGAGCTCCCGCCTCGACCTCACCGAGGGTCCAATACTTAAAACCCTGATTCGACTTGCCGTGCCGGTTACCGTCAGCATGGTGCTTTTTACCGTTTATCTGCTGGTTGATCTTTATTTTGTGGGGCGATTGGGACCGGATGCTGTGGCCGCATTATCTATTTCGAGCAATGCCTTTTTCATTCATTTGGGATTTTCCACGGTTCTGGGAACCGGCGGCATGGTACTGATTGCCCAGGCTTTCGGCCGCAAAGACTATCCTCACGCGGCAAATGTTTTCAAACAAAGCATTCTAATGGCCCTGATCGTCGGCGTTTTTGAAGCGGTTACCGGCTTGCTGATTGCACCTTCTTACATAAAATTTTTCGGAGGTACCGGCCAATCGCTCCAGTGGGGAATTGAATACTTTCAGATTTTTTGCATTTCATTTTTGTTTATGATTTTGCTTTATGTTATCGGGAACTGCCTCCGGGGAATGGGAAATACCAAAACCCCGATGATCATCATGATCCAGGCCAATATTCTTAATATTGTGCTGGATCCTATTCTTATTTTCGGCTGGTTGGGCCTGCCGGCGATGGGGGTGCGCGGCGCAGCAATTGCATCTTTGATTTCTCAAATTTATGCCCTCGGTATTTATTTTTATCTTATTTTTATCAGGGGATCTCATATCAATATAAGGGGGGCTTGGCGGCTGAATCCGGAAATAATTAAACACAGCCTATATATTGGAATCCCGTCGGGAATGAATCATTTTTTGCTGGCGGCCAATTTAATGATCACCTATCGCGTCATCAGCGTCTATGGAATAGCCTCATTGGCGTCGATCGGCATCGGATTTAGAATACTTCAGGGGATTTACATACCGGTCATTGCTATGGCAGCGGCTATGGCGGCCATTGTCGGCCAGAATTTCGGGGCCAAAAAATACGCGCGAATTATCGGCACTATCTGGCGGGCCTGGCTGATTTCCATGGTATTTATGATTTTCTGTACGGTTATTTGTCTGCTGTATCCGGCAAAATTGATCAGCGTATTCAGCAATGATCCGGACGTCATTCATTTCGGTGTAATATATTTAAAAATATTTTCAATAGGCTTTGTCATGGTAGGTTCCATCATGGTGGCGTCGTCTGTTTTTCAGGGCCTGGGAAAGACCTATCCCAGCCTAATCGGAGCGGTGGTGGATAATGCGCTGTTTGCCGGATTGGTATTTACATTACCTGTTTTCTTTAGCTGGGGAATTCAATCGGTCTGGTGGATCAAACTGGCAACCGCCGCGGCAGAGACGGTTGTGGTCGCCTTATGGTTAAAGCGAGAACTTTCGCAGGTGCGCTCCAATTTTGCCATCAATCGTCAGCCGGCAGAACTTGCTTGAATATAAGCAGTGCTTAATTGTGTTATAACATGGTATATAGCCTCAAGGAGATTTTCACGTGCATCTTAAAAAAGTAAAATTAAATCCCGAAAAATACCCGACCCGGGAACACTATCCTTTTAACCTGGAACTGTTCCAAAAAACCCGCCGTATCGCGTTGGAGACACCGGTGACTTTCTTTGTGGGTGAAAACGGCTCCGGCAAGTCAACTCTGCTGGAGGCCATCACCCGCAAGTGCGGCATCTATATATGGCAGGGGATACTTCGCCCGCGCTATAACGCCAGTCCCTATGAAAACGATCTGTACCAGACCATCAGCATCGAATGGACCAACGGCCGCCGGGTGAATGGCTCCTTTTTCGGCTCGGACATTTTTAACAATTTCGCCCGCATTCTGGATGAATGGCTGACCATGGACCCTGGACTGCTCGAATATTTTGGGGGGAAATCATTAATGTCCCAGTCCCACGGTCAATCCCTGATGGCCTTTTTTAAATCACGGCTAAAAATAAAGGGGCTGTACATACTGGATGAGCCGGAAACAGCGCTCTCACCCAAAAGTCAGCTGGAATTGCTGGAATTACTCAAAGAGGTCGGTCGCAGCGGGCAGGCCCAGTTTATTATCGCTACCCATTCACCGATTTTGCTGGCCTGTCCCGGGGCCCGAATCCTGACCTTTGACGACGCACCGGTCAGGAAAATTGATTACGAAGATACAGACCATTACCGGATTTATAGGGAATTTATGGCAAATCCTAAAAAATATATATCATCATATAAGAGCTGATTATTTTGATGGTATAGAATTCCTTCAATTCCTAAATTCCTCAATCCCTTAATGCCTGAATTAGACCTATGTCCAATTTTCATGCAATCCTACGACTGTTAAAGCGTCACAGCTATTTTTCCAAGTTCAATGACGAGGTCTGTCTTTACACTCAGGTCATCTTTTTTTATACTCCCTGCCACAGCACTGGGCTTGCCCAATTTTTCCGCCCCTGCCGAAGTAAATATTTCACCGACAACTGCACACAGGAGTAACACATGCATATTCTAAGAAGACTTTTTCTTCTTTTAACGCCTTACTGGAAAACCTTGATACTGAGTGCGTTTTTGCTCATCGGGCGGGCGGGACTGGAGCTGGTGCCGCCGCTTTTTCATAAAGAAATTATCGATGGGGTCATCACCGCGTTTAATCTGAAATACCTGGGCGTTCTGGTTGCTGCCCTGGTAGGTACCTATGCCTTGAGCCAGCTGGTGCTGATCGGCGATAATTACATCCGCCATGCCCTGGGTGAAAAATTTATATTTGATCTGCGGGTTCGGCTGTATGCCTATTTGCAGAAAATGTCCCTGTCGTTTTTCGAACGCACATCGACCGGCGAGCTGATGTCGCGGGTGACCAATGATCTCAGTGCCCTGGAGCATTTTGTTACCCATGGTTCCGCCTTGACGGCCGTCGATCTGATCCGCCTGATCGGCGGATCGATTATTCTTTTTGTACTGGATTGGCGCCTGGCTGCCCTGGTGCTTATACCGGTTCCGATCCTGGCTGTTGCCCTGCGGCATTACAACACCAAAATCCGTCCCGTCTATCGCAGTGTCCGGGCCCGGCTGGGTGACATCAATGCCAAACTCCAGGACAATCTTTCCGGCATCCGGGTGATTCAAGCTTTCGCCCGGGAAGAGATGGAACACCAGCGCTTTAAAACCGAAAGCGAACGCTATTACCGGGCACGGGTAAAAGGCATCCGCTACTGGTCCGTTTTTTTCCCGGCCATTCGATTTCTGGGAGCCATGGGGTCTGTCGTCGTACTGGGCGTCGGTGCCGTAATGGTGGTAAAGGGAGAAATGACGTT
>JAIVWA010000286.1:0-6264 GCA_049190255.1 Gammaproteobacteria bacterium
AATTCGACATTCGTCAATCGACATTCGACATTTGTCATGCTGGAGTGTATTTGCGGGACATGATATGAAAGTTGGAGATGGGAATCAGGTGGCGTCTGCTAAAATGGTTTCTCCGTCAGGCGCTTCACAGGCGACGGCTGTTTCGCCGGAAAGAGGCCCCCATTGAGGTTTGTACATGTTGTTTAGCACCACATTGAACATAAAGCTTAGAATGTCGTGGGCGGACAACCGGGCGTTTGGTTGCGATAAAAGTTTTTGCATATGGACATGCTGTCCAAACTGAGCTTTAAGATCCGCCAGTTTGTTCAAAAATATGACCGCTTCCGTTCTTGACCCCGCGGGATTTTCAGAATCTTTGGCCTTGCTTTCCAGATCGGCCTTGAACTGACAGATCTTGGTATGGGAGGCTTTCAGCAGAACCTCGCGAATCTGGCCTTTTTTGAATATACTCTGGGTCGCCACACATTCTTTAATTGACCTGGCAACCGATTTTCTTTCTTTCTGCAAAACCCTGCCGAACATCTCCTGAACGGATTCCGGGATAGCGACCCCGATGGATTTTAGCGCTTTGGCGGACTCAGCGGTTTTTACTTGAAATTCAACAACAGCGCTGTGCCAGAACATCCGGCTGGCTTCCTCGACAATATTGTCGCTTTGACCGCCATTCGTTTTGTTGGCCTGGATCATCATTTCGCGCAGATCGCCGAAAAGCCTGGCGGTTTGATCAAATAAAAGCTCCCCTGTAATTACCTTGTAAATCATTACCAGGGTGGCATGCCAGTCCTGAAGATGCAGGGTTTTACCCAGATTGCCGAAATTGTGTGTTAAAATATCATTTTTAAAAAAATGGGATGGCGTGGCATAAAAAGGCGTGCCTCCCAGCAAGGGTTGTTTGGTTTTGACGTACCTGGATTTCTCAAAATCCACCGCCGTTTCGACATCAATAATGCCCAGCGAGAATTCCTGGGCCGATCGTAAAAACAGCGGGTATTTTTGGGGATCACCGGCCACGAACAAATTGTCGGGTTTAAGATCGCGCATGGACACGCGCTTTTTTTGAAACCAGGCCAGAATATCGAGCAGGTTGACACTGATGGACGCCATCTGAGCCTTGTTTTGTTCAAAAGACGACATGTAAACGTAATTTTTTATCGTTTTGCGGTATACCTCAATGACGTTTGAATTATCCCGGATGGCTTTCTTGAGCAGGCGGTTCAAATCAGAAATGAAATCTTCCGGAAAACCGCTGCCATTGGCCGAAATTTCTCCGTCGGCCAGATGCATGATAAACCAGGACTGGATCTGATAATCGGAAATCGTCGCTGTAATTCCCGCGCTGTCCACCAGACGACGGATGTTGACCGCACACCGGTTGTATAGGTCCCGGATTTCAAAAAAGGCATCATTTTCAGTTCCGTAACGACCTTTAAATTTTGTCGGGTCCCATATGATCTCGGCATTATCGGTGATTTCCCTGGCGATCAAATGTTTTATATCATGCAGTTCATCAAGGATATGACTCAAGAAATAGTATTTGGACAAGTCCATAATATAGACGAAGGTACTGTCAATCTTCAAATATTCCTGATATTCCGGCGACCGGCGCATCCAATCGATGTATCTTTCTTCGAGGCGATCCAGCGGGGTCCCTTCGCTGTGAGGAAAACTGTGAATCATACCCAGGATGACGGACACATTGGGGATAATGCACTCCTTGGGGATGAGTTTGTTGACGATCTGCACTTCCTTTTTGATGCTTTCGATGTACTGTTCAAAGTCGGTTACCGGTTTGGCCGGGATTTTGACCACCATGTGCACATCGTAGATCACATAGTAACACTTGCTCTTGCTGCCGCTTTCCTCCCCCAGGGGGCCGATGGTCATTCGACGTTTGGTCCAGTCTTGCATATGTTTGACACGTAATTCATAAATTTGGTTGGGTCCGGAGTTTTTGGACGATAGCGATACGTATTCTACCGGGGCGTCGGGCTCTGCACCGATTTGTTGCTTGAACAGATTTAAAAAAAAGCAGACGACGTCGATCCGGGTGGAAACTTCACCGGTTTCTTTTTTTTCGGGGGGCGGAAGGGAATCTTTAACTTCAGCAACAGATTCGGGTCTCTTTTTAGCGGAACGTCTGGTAAAGAAAAGGACCATTAGAAAAAGCGGCAGGCCCAGCAAAAATACATATTGGGCTAAATTGAGGTCAACAGAGATGTTATTTTTCTTGAAGAGCTTATTGATTTCGGTTTCGAAGCTCTCGAAACCTTTTACAACGCTGGTCTTGACTTCCAGGATAAGATGGCCGAAATTGCGTTTGCCGTAACTTTTGATCTCATGTTGATCCAGCAGGAACATTTCATTTTCAACCTCATAAAAAATGGAATCCCCCGACTCCCAGATCTCGTCCACCGTTTTAATGGTGCCATCGGCTAAAACCACCACCTCCTTGTCGGAAAAATGGATCCATAAAGCGGCGCCCCCAATGGATAGCAGGGCCAGTATTACTATTGCTTTAAAAAAAGCCTTCATAAATGTTTATTAAATAAGAAATTTAAGATTGAAGGTTTCGTAAAAAGTCGCATTCTCCCCTTCATCCAGCTTATCCACTGTCGGTAAGAATACGTGCAAATTCAGGTATTAAATCGGCAAAAATTTCAGGAACTTTAATTGCTTTTTTGAATTCTATCATAATTCTCTTTTTATATCCTTCCTCCAGCCAGATGTGGTTTCCTTGGCATTGACCATGCCTTGACTTTAATCTATACTGCGATGACCTTCACCAAATTTTCAATCATCGAAGAAATGTGGAAAACCATACTAATCATATTGGCCCTGCTTTATGCCTTAAGTCCCTATGATTTATTGCCGGATTTCATAATCGGCTGGGGATGGCTGGATGATTTTGTCGTGCTCGGACTATTGGCGCGGTATTTATACCGGCAAAAGAAAAAACGAGAAGCGTTTCAGAATTACTATCAACACCAACAGAACGCACACGATAGCGACAGAAATAAATCAAATAATGCAAAGGGGCCGTACGGACATAAGGATTCCGGGGAATTTTCCCATGTATGGGATCCCTACAAAATTCTTGGAATTGATCGCAGTGCATCTCAAGAAGACATAAAGCACGCCTACCGTGCCCTGGCCGGCAAATACCATCCGGACAAAGTGGCGCACCTGGGAGAAGAATTTAAAGAATTGGCCGAAAACCGCTTTAAAGATATCCAGGAAGCCTATGAAAAACTGAAGAAATAAAATTGTATCATATATATAATAACGAACCCGGAAAGGCAGGAAAAAACAAATAACAAAACTACTGATTAGATAACACCCTGAATTATCAGCCTAATCTTATGATTCATAGATTTGCAGCAGATAAAACCCTGGGAACCTTGGCCAAATGGCTGCGTATTCTGGGATATGATACGACTTACGAAGCTGACAATTCGGGCAACTTATTTTTTGATAGTCTGGAAGACAACCGCATTCTGTTAACCCGAACAAAGAAAATCCAAGAAAAATTCAGCACCCATCGAACCGTTTTCGTCAGGTCCAACTTTCTTGATGAACAGCTCAAACAGGTCGTCGATGAAATCGGTATCAACCGGGCCGAAATCCGGCCTTTTTCAAGATGCATTCAGTGCAACCTTATCATCGTTGAAATCAGCAAGGATGATGCCTATGGTCTGGTACCCGACTACATCTGGGAAACCCAGGAGGCGTTTAATCAGTGCCGCCAATGTGAGCGGATTTACTGGCCGGGAAGTCACTCTGAACGGAGTATGGAAAGGATTGAGAAGTTATTTAATAGTGATTGACTATTGCCTATTGCTGCGCCCCGGCGGAACTATAACCAATAAAAAGATTCGGTTGAGATCCTATAAATCTTCAATCTTCAATCGTCAATATTCAATTTTGACTCCGGCCTGGTTGAATCAGGCTTAAGCACCAGTACAATTCTAAGAAAAAAATGACGAACAATACTTACAAAGCCATTGCCCTGGAAGCTCGTTTGAGGGAATGCAAAAATGTCATCACCCTGGGTGTGCGACCCAATTTTTCGGATTACGAGCCATGGCAAGCAGATTTAATCCGAAAGGCGGACAAGATTTACTACCCCTCAACGTTCTATGCGGAATTATTTGATACCATGGGTAAACCCACATTTCCCAGCCACCATTGTTATAAGTACGTGCAGGACAAGATCAAACAAACAGCCCTTTTTGAGCTTCTGAATATTTCGCACCCGCGCACCCGGGTATTTTATGGAAAACGTCAGAAAAAAACCATTGGCGACCATTTCGCTTTTCCTTTTATCGGCAAAATCGCGCGCGGTTCCGCCATGGGACGCGGGGTTTATCTGATTCGCAATACCGAAGATCTCGATGCTTACCTGCAGGTAGCCGACATCGCCTACATTCAAGAGTATTTGCCCCTTGATCGTGATATAAGGGCCGTCATTATCGGAAACCGAATGGTCCATGCTTACTGGCGCATTTCAGCCAAAAACGAATTTCGCAGCAATGTGGCTGTCGGTGGAAAAATAAGCCTGGAATCTGTACCTAAGGAGGCCCTTGATCTGGCGCTTCATACCGCACGCTCATGCCGGTGGGACGATGTCGGCATTGATATCTGCCGGCATGACGGGCAGTATTACGTGCTGGAGGCCAACATGAAATACGGCAAAGAAGGCTTCAGGAAGGCCGGAATTGATTACACCAAATTGATGGAAGACATGATCGAAAATGGCGAAATATGATAACGACCAAACGCTGGATCAGCTAAAGGCACAGCTGAACAGGCATGAATCGGAAATTTTGTCTCCCTGGGCAACGCGCAATGTTATGGGGTCGCGCCGGGTGGCGGATGAACGACTCCAGGCCGGCTACCGCCAGGCGTTTTCGGTGGATGCTGACCGTATTTTGCACTCACTGGCCTATGCCCGCTATATCGATAAAACCCAGGTGTTTTACCTGGTTAAAAATGATCACATTACCCATCGCGTGCTGCATGTACAATTGGTTTCAAAAATTGCCAGGACCATGGGACGATTTTTGGGCCTGAACGAAGATCTGCTCGAAGCCATCGCTCTGGGACATGATATCGGTCATACACCATTCGGGCATGACGGAGAACGTTTTCTTTCAGATATATGCAACCACAACGGTATCGGATATTTTCATCACAACCTGCAAAGCGTTCAGTTTCTTGAAAAAGTTGAGCGCAAAGGCCAGGGCCTGAATCTTTGTCTGCAAACTTTAGACGGAATACTGTGCCACGACGGCGAGATACACAATCAACGATTGCTGCCGGCTGCAGCCAAAACCTTTGCAAACCTGGAGGCAGAGATCGCTGCCAAAAAATCTGATCCGCAAACGGCTCTCATACCAATGACTCTCGAGGGTTGTCTGGTCCGGATGGCCGATACGGTCAGTTATATCGGCCGTGACATCCAGGACGCCATCCGCCTGGATCTAATTCGCCGCGATGATTTACCAAAAGATAGTGTCAGCATTCTTGGGAATACCAACGGTACCATCGTTTTTAACCTGGTGACGGATATCATCCGCAACAGTTACCGCAATCCGTACATTTGCTTTAGTCCCCAGGTGTCGGATGCCCTTAAACAGTTAAAGTCATTTAATTTGGAACATATCTATTTGAATCCCAAAATTAAAAAGCACACCCGACGTATCCATGAGCTTTTTGTCATGCTTTTTGAAACCTATCTCCAAGACATTAAAAAAAATCGAAAAGCATCGGTGATCTTTCGCCAGTTTATGAAGGATATGACGGATGAATACCTTCAAAGTCACCGGCCGGCCGAAGTCGTCAGGGATTTTATCTCAGGCATGACCGATCAGTATTTTCTGGATCAATGTCCGGAAAAATTGCGGCCACAGATTGAAAGCCTATAATGGCGCAAGGCACAGGGCGCAGGGCATAAGGCAAAGGATGGAGACAGCCCATAGTGGTATAGGGTATAGGGTGTAAGGTTTAGGGTATGAGGGAAAGGTGGAAGGTGGAGGATTAAATCGTGACAGATGGCGCAGGGCAAATAAAGGTTTCAGGTGTCAGGGGGCAGACAGAGTGTCGAAGGAAGGATCTAAAAAGAGAACCGCAGAACCGAAGAATATCGAATATCGAATGTCGAAGGAAGGTATTCTGCCCGTCGTGAGCTTTTGTGTCGAACGGTCTATTTTATAAAAAAGACTGAGCGAGCCTACTCCGCAAGATGGCTATGAAGGCCAGGAGCGG
>JAIVWA010000287.1:0-6248 GCA_049190255.1 Gammaproteobacteria bacterium
CAGCCCGGGAGGCCTCTTCCACCGTTTGGCACAGCGGAATACCTTCAGTCAGATCCGGGGACAACGCCGATCGATTCCAACCCCGCACATCGCACCCGGCCTCCAGGAGCTTGCGGGCCATGGGCCGCCCCATCATCCCAAGGCCGAATACACTTATAGACTTGGTCATTGTGGTGTTCTTCCTTTCCCTCATGAATTGCTAATTATAATTAATCGGTCTGTCCTTTGTATCAACTATTTGTTAAGTAAGACTACAAAATTACCAATGTGCTTTTTAGCCAGAAATTCCGCTTGAGCTTTTCTGATATCAACAATTGAAAATTCTTTGGCCACTAAAGGGCGAATTTCATCGTTCTCGATATAGCCGACAAGGGTTTCGAATATCCCCACCGGCATGACTGTTGCTCCGTGCATTTCAAGGTCTTTCAGATACAAGGTGCGCAAATCCAACTCAACCAACGGTCCCGCAATGGCACCGGATGTCACATAGCGTCCGCCGCGGCATAGCAAATTCAGAACCATCGAAAAATCCTTCCCCCCGACGACATCTGCAACGACCTGCAACTCACCGCCGGGTATAATTTTGCGAATATTATACTCAAGATCTTTCTGGTTTCGGTCCAGGACATCATCGGCCCCTAATTTCCGAATTGTCTCTATTTTGGATTTGCTGGTAAGGGCAACTACTCTGGCCCCTCGCCTTTTTGCCAATTGGACAAGTGCCGATCCCACCCCACCGGACGAGCCGGGTATCAAAATTGTTTCCCCCTCTTTCAGCCTGACCCGGTGCAGCATGTGCTCGCCGGTTGAGTATGAGCAGGGAAAAGTTGCCAGTTCGGCATCACTTAAACGGGATGTGATAGGGATGGCATTTTCCTCAGGGACGGTTGTGTACCGGGCAAAACCGCCATTGCGTTCACTGCCCAGGTAGCCTGCTAGATTTCTATTCTCCGGATTATTTCGGTCGCGCAACCAGGGATCAATCAGGACGCGTTCATTGATTCGCGCCGTTGAAACGCCTGCGCCCACGGCAACTATACGGCCGGCGACATCAGCACCCTGAATGAGGGGGAATTTAACTGCATCGCCTCCCCAGGTCGCATCTTCCTGCGATATTTGCTCCATGTCGGTCGTATTCCCCTGATCCTTTGTCGCGCTGCTTACTGATTTTGAATACCAGCCAATCCGCGTGTTAATATCGGTATTGTTCATCCCGCATGCCCCCACCTCGATGAGGACTTCTCCGATTTGCGGTTCGGGGACAGGCACATCTTGCTTAACTTTTATTTTTTCTAATCCACCATGCCCCGTTAGTACAGCTGCCGTCATATGCTTTGGTAGAGCCATTTCGCATTCTCCTTTTTCATATACTGTTGCCTACTCATAACCAGGTTGATGGGACCGGATCTAGAATTTAATTTTGCGTTGTAGGCTTCACCTTGCTTCGTCAACGCGGCCAACCTTATACGTCATAACCGGCTTGCCGATTAGCTCGGACAGTGGCAGAACCGTAAGACCTTTGGTTTCGATGCCGGCCAGAAGAATTTCGATCTCGTTTAGCCAGACCGGAATTAAGCCTTCCTCAGGTGGTCGACTGTCATGTAGTAAAACTATGTCATCGGGACGAATGCGTTTTAATATCCTTTTGGCAATATTGCTAATCCGGCGGTTGCCGCCATCCAGGGGGCGGCAGCTGAAATTGACCAGATACATACCGGTTTGCAAGAGGGCTGACCGCAGTCCGGGGCTGGTGATACCTGCCGGCGGGCGAAAGGCTAACGGCCGGACTCCGAAATCGTTCAACACATTTTGGGTGGCTTCTATATCTTCCACAATGGACGAGCAGGTTTTGAAGAGTATCCGGTAACTATGCTTATAAGAATGATTGCCGACCAAATGCCCCTGCCGCACAAGTTCTTTAACTAATTGCGGATGTGCGGCCGCTTTTTCTCCGGTAACAAAAAATGTTGCTTTTATCTGTCGTTTTAAAAGCAATTTCAACAACAGCGGGGTTGTCAAAGGATCGGGCCCGTCATCGAAGGTGATGGCCACCGCCTTTTTGCCGGAGGCGCCCCGGCTGATCACGGGAAGATAAAATCCGAACCGGGGGAAAAAGGGAGCGGCCAGACAGAGCAACAGAAATCCGCCTAATGGAATAACGGCCAGCCACCCATCAACAACGATAAGTATCGTTGCCAGCAGGAAGGCAACCAGGCCCGTTTTTGCAGCCGCGGAAAAAGACAGCTTGTCGGATTCAATTTCTTTCATTAGACATTTTTTTTAGTTGCCATAAACCAGACTAGTTCCCCGTGGGCGCCCGAAGGTTTGGTTTGATCAACAATGAAATCAGTTTCCTCAAGCATCGTTTGAAGGGTTTCAGCGGAACGATAATAGGACGGTGTTTGATTGAGTTTAAGCTTAAAGTTTTCAAGCCACCACACCCAGGGGGTTGGCCGTGTCGGCCGAAGGGATGCTCTGATGATTAATGGGCGGCCGCGCTTCAGGCGATCGTATAGGTTCTTAAGTGTCAGCCGCAATGCTTCATCGTTGAGATAGTGTACGATGTCGAGCATAATCACCAGGTCTGCCGGCTGCGAAACAACCGGTATATCCGGAGCGCTGCCGGATTTTATCGAAGCTCTCCTGCCGGCGACCCGGGCGGCGACCCGAACCCGACCGGCGTCCGGGTCGATCCCGACAACTGTTGCGCTTTGAAACCACTCGAGCAGCCAGGCGGTCTGTACGCCATAACCGCAGCCAATGTCCATAATGGTTTGAATATCCTTTAAAGAATCCAAAAAGGGGGGCAGCTCCGTGAACATCGGATCGAAATGCATTTTAAACCTGGCAAATAATCGGGGATAGGCTTCTAAATTTCTATAGCGCCTTAATACCCGATCTCTAATACTTCCGCCCCGGCGGCCGTCTTCTGGCCGGGTTCGAAGCCGGTGTTTCAATAGCGGCGGCAGGATGATAAAGGCGCCGATGAGGGAATAACCAATACCAAACAGCGACGTGATCCCGGCGCTTCTTAACAGGGAGTGCTGGGCCGTACACAACACACCGAATCCGATGATGGTGGATGCTCCTGCCAGAAAAACCGTCATCCGGATCAGACCGAAATAGGGATGGGCCGCATCGCCGTAGCGCTGATAAGAACGGACAAAAAAAAGTGAATAATCTATGCCCATACCGACCACGATAATTGCCAGCATCAATCCGGGGATATCCAGGGGATGGCCGATCAGATTCAACGTTGCCAGGGTACTGATCAGCGCAAAGATAACCGGCAGCAGGGAGATTAACGTCAAGGACAGGTCCGCAAAGTAAAGAAACAACAGGATCGTTACGCTCAACCCGATGATTACCAGCATTTTCGTAAAGGTGGTAAACAGGAGCTGGCCCAATTTTTGTGAAAAAAAGTTTGGATCAAAAAGTTTCCCCAGCGTGCCGTATTTGGCATAGAAGGCCTCGGCCCGGTAGCCCTTCTCCGTCGTCAAACTGCTGACCTGCAACCAGGTCTTTTTTTCCGGATTGGCTGTGATGCCCATTAATCCGAAGAACTTTTCGGGAATGACCATGGTTTCAGGATCATAAGAATTTGCATTTAGCATTTCAAAGACCGGCTCAAACGCATCAACGGTGAAGCCAAGCTTCAAAGAGGCTGCCCTTAATGATTTTTCCAGCGCGGTGATCCGGTGGTGATTCCAAAATTTTTTCCATGCTGCAAAATTTTGCTGCTGTCTTTCCTGGCCCGGAAAGACCATTGAAGAAACAAAGCCGGAGGACAGCCAACCGGACCGCCGCTCATTGGCCATCATGTCCACCAGCCGGTCCCCCTTCAGCTGGAGTTCGTTTAGCGTTTCACCTTCGGTCATTAAATAGATCTTATTGAAAACCATGCCCCAGACCGTTGAAACCATATCTTCTGCAATTTTGGTTTCCGTGCTCACCGTGTTCATGGAACTGAGGCTGACATTAAAATCCGGTTTCGCAAAAAAAAGCATGACAACGGCGAAAATGAGGGCCGCCCAGGCGCCTTTTTTTCCCGCCCCGGCGAATTTATTGACCGGATTCTGAAGGGGCATTCTCTTTGAATGGGCCGGAGGCATTTCAGGAAAAATCAGCGGAAATACTGTGTGAACGAAAATAAATGAAAATGCGATACCAAAGGCCGTGAATTGACCCAGCTGCTCCAGGATGGGAAATCCACTGAAATTTAAGGCTGCAAAAGCGCCGATGGTTGTCAGGGCGGCCACCAGTCCAACGGCCCGGACCTCTTTGGACGCATCTTTGCCATAGGTCCTGTGCGGCCGATCCAGAAACAAAAGATAGGCAATCCCGTGATCAACGGATATTGATATGATGGCCCCGCCGAACCCCAGCACCATCAGGGAAATCGAATCGTGGATCAGCGAAAACACAAAAAAGGCCGTCATCGCGCCTGCAATCGCCGGCAGCAGGGATAACAATCCTAGATAGGGTCGTGGGAAGGTAAAAATGAGCAGCAGCACAATGCCGAGGGTTGCGAACAGGATGGCGTTGCGGACATCCTTTCTCACAATCAGCTCATTGTCCAGGGCAATTCGATAGGCGCCCATCGGCGTCAGAGTGACCCTGTGGCCGGATTCCGCATAGCGTTGATTGAGATCCACTGATATCGTGTCTATCAGCGCCGCTGCCCGGCGGGCGAAGGCGGTATCTGTGCTTGAGGCGGCAGATTCGGCGATGACCAGCAGGTGCCTGCCATCCGTTGAAATGAGCTGACCCTTGTAGATATTGGCTGATTGGGTTGGCGCCAGGTGTACCAGCCGGGCCAGCACGATATCCTTAAATCCCAGGGGATCTTTGGAAATGAATTCAGCCTGCCCGATGCCTTCAAGGTTGAGTAGTGATAATTGAGTATCCGAAAGCTTTTTTTCAATTGTCAGGGGCTCCAGCAGCGGTTCGATTTGATCTTGCAGGTCTTCAGACGAAAACAGCAGCGGAAGGTTATTCAAAATATGAAAGGCCAGATCAGGTATCAAGGATTGAAAATCCTGCAGGCCTACCTTCGCAAACAGGTTGCTTTGCCTCAGGCTTTTTTCAATTTCTTGGCCGCATTCAACCAACAGGTCTAAATTTTCCTCCTGCAGGCTGACATCGATGATGAGCTGGTCTTGAATCGGGTGGTTTTTGAAAATATAGAGGGCGTCAGAAATTACAGGGTCACCTTTCGGCAGAAAGCCGACGATGTCCGTTTCAATGTCTAAGCGAGACCATCCGACAGCGAATAAGGCGGTCACAACCACCAGAGTTATGATCAGGCGACGCCAGTGAAAAGAGGTTGAATTCATATGCTGAACGACAAGTGCCTACACTGCTTTAATCCGAGGACAAGAGTGAAGGAGATTAATGCTATTTTAAACCGATAGAATTCCTTTTTTCGTTATCGAGTATCCAGTATCCAGCATCGAGTATCTTTTGCAAGTTAAAAAAACATAAATTGCAAACGCCGACGACAAAACACAAATATGTTGCTGCTATGCGTCAGAGTACCAGTTTCAGAATAATTAACAGTACAATAATATGCGCCGTGATGACCGGCATTTTGTGGCGATGATAAAACTCATTCCATTTCTGGATTCGATGGAGTCCGCCAAACAATCTTCGAAATTTATCCAGGCCCGGGTTCCTGGTATTATCGGTGCGAGAGTTGCTCTGAAAAGCAAAAGAGGGATAGACGGCATAAAAGCTGTCAGGCCAATTTTTGAGCAGGTCATCATAGGGTATTTTCTGCCATTGGGTTTGAATTAACGCTTCGGCGAATTTGCGGTTCAAAACATAACCATGGGCCAAACAGCGATACTTTATGCTCAGTACCGACCGGTTCGCTGTTTTCTTACTGCCTGAAACCAAACATCCAAAGAACAGCGCCTTCCAATGGTCGCTGCCCGATAAAAAGTCAACACAATTCTTAAGGCCGGCAGGGCTGAAGCGATCGAACAGGATATCATCTTCGAATATCACGATATTGCCGGCGCCGGCCTGGAGCCCTTTTTTTATACAGGCCATATGGGAATCAAATATGCCCTCTTCACAATTGTGCGGATGCTTTTGGACAATCACAAATTCCACTTTATCCGCCAGACCGACTTTTTTGAACTGAGCCGTCGCATCTGCGCGTCTGTCCTTGCGCTCATCGATTGAGATGCAGTAAAATTTATCGAAATACTCCCAATATGTATCAAGTGTCTCAGCGTTCATGG
>JAIVWA010000288.1:0-6226 GCA_049190255.1 Gammaproteobacteria bacterium
TCATTGAGGAACAAGTGGAGCCCGAAGTGATCACCAGCGCGTTGGACATTACCGGGGAGAAGTTGGAGCAGGTGAACACCGAGATGGAAAAGGAACGCGCAGAGAGGGCAAGAGTCGCAACGCTGCTCGAGGCGGTAGAGGGCAAGTCCGACGAAGAAAAGGTGAAGCACCTTTTTGAGAATAACGTCTCTGAAGAATTGATAATCGAGATGGCGAAAGTTGACCAGAGCGCAATCGATGGTGCCAAACAGGCAATGGAAGCGGAGCTAAAGGAAAAACAAAGGCTGGCAGAGGAAGCGGCCGCGCGGAAAAAGGAAGCGGCTGCAGGACCTGCGGTGGATGACATTGCGCCGGATGAGATGCTTGATCACATCGAGGCCATTCGCGAAATCATGGAATTCAGCGATCAGGAGAAGGAAATCAGAGTTATGTGCGAGCAGAGTTCCATCCCCAAGGCCCTTGTGGACATTGCTGTTTCGGAGCCTGACAGACTGGATGAACTCGAAAAAAAGGCGGAGGGATAACAGGTATATTCGTGAACTGTGTCAGGTCTTGAGAAACCAGTGAACGGAAAAGGGGACATCCTTACTATTTCACTATATTAAATACACCACA
The DNA here is from genome assembly GCA_049190255.1 of Gammaproteobacteria bacterium. Taxonomy (GTDB): domain Bacteria; phylum Desulfobacterota; class Desulfobacteria; order Desulfobacterales; family JAFDCJ01; genus JAFDCJ01. Next base: position 616 of record JAIVWA010000288.1, read on the forward strand.
GCGCATGCGCCAAAATAGAAAAGCCGCAATCCTTATGGATTGCGGCTAATTATTTAACCATTTTTCAAAACCGCCTCTACCCAATTACGATGATATTCTGGTTTCCATTATAATTTCTACTTTTTCCACTTTTTCAACATCATGTTCATAAAAAAAGGAAGCCGCAAAGAATAATATCGAACCCAGAAAAGTAAAGAAGGGCAAAAATTTTAAAGCGGTCTCAAGACCGTAAGTGTCGGATAACATACCGATTACAGGTGGGCCCAAAGCGCTTCCTAAAAGATGCTGTACGATCACGCACAAACTCAAAGACACGGCCCGCAGGCCGGGATGGACCACGTCCTGGGTTACCGCAACCGCGGCCGGGACAAAAGCAATTGCGGTGATGCCGGTAAAGAGCAATATCGCGTATTGAGCATGGCCCTGTAAAATTGTAAACGCCGCCAGAAGGGCAACAGAGGTGACTAAAGAAGAAAGTGCGGGAAAAAGCGATCGGGCATTTTTTCTTCTCTTTAGCCATTTATCCGCTAAAAACCCGCCTAACGGTGCGCCGACTATCGCCAGCAGCATGATGCTGGCGCCCTTGATTCCGGCCTTGTCCATCGGCAGCATTTCGATGCGGTGATAATATGTCGGCAGCCAGGTCAACAGGGAGGTGGTCACAAATGTATTGGCGGCAAATGCAAGATTGTTTAACACCAGTGTCCGGTTCTTTGTGAAGTGCTGGGTGATATCGATCAACTTCATTTGATTCCGGTTTTGGCCGCTTGCTTTCCCTTTTGTCTGCACCAGCGCTATGGTTTGATAGTCTTTCACGAAAAAGAAAAGCAGGGCCGCAATCATTCCCGGCACCGCCACGATGCCAAAGGCATGCCGCCAGCCGAAACGCGCAGCGATAAAGCCGCCCAAAGCAATGCCCAGGGCACTGCCCAATGGAATCGATGCATTCCAGATGCCCAGCATCCTGGCACGGCTTTGTTGAGGAAACATGGCGGATATCATCGCCGTACCGCCGGGGGCATAGCCGGCTTCTCCGATGCCGATGGCGGTTCGCGCGGAAAACAGCTGCGAATAATTGCGGGTAAATGCACATCCGAGGCTTGCCGCGCCCCAGAATAGTGCCATCAATCCGATGCTTTTTTTCCTGCTCCACCGATCAATGAGAACAGATACAGGTAATGAAAAAATCAGGATTGACCAGTAAACCGCGGATACGAGCAGTCCGCATTGAGCATCCGTCAGACCCCAGTCCATCTTAAGAAAAGGGAAAAGAGATACGATGACCAGCCGATCGATATAATCGAACATGTACAGCAGGAACAGGAGCGCAAAAACATAGTAGGCCGATGAGTGGACAGCGCCCGGGTCTCGATTAGCGGCATGATTCATGACAGGAGATTCGCGCATAGTAATACCTAACCTGAAACCGTCAGTTTCTGACAACTAAGTCACAAATGCCAAGACATGGGTTACCCGATTCTAATGTAAAAAAATGCCAAGACATCGGTTACCCAGAAAATTGAAAAAAATCTTTTAGCCTAATTTTTTTATGGCACGATACGAGCAGAAAATCATCATGTGCGAGAATGGGCCCCGCACAAGCTCGTCGGAGCACATGATGATTTTTCTGCGGCTCGTTAGCACGGCTTTTGTTAAAAGCGTAAAATAATATAGCGATCATACTGGTAATTGGTAATCAAATGTTTCAGCCAATTCGTCTCCAAGGTATATTTGCAATTGATGGATCTCGGTAACAATGACGGCTTTTACATAAGAATAGACCAAATCCTTTGAGACTTTGAATTTTTCACCGAAAATATCAAGTATCCGATCGCTGCGAATAAAGCGGATCAGATTAATGTTGCCATCCGGGATTTCATCCAGATCCGGCAGCTTGGTATTGGGCCCCAGTGTTCCGGGCTCAAACCCATAACTTTGAGTAAACTCATTGGGCGTTTTCCCTTTAAGGCAGCTATAGCGGTGATGGCGGTTGTGAAACGTTTGAAAGTTCTTACTTTGCCGCTTCAGATGCGCATAGCTGTTAAACCACTGGCGACGGAAAAACTTTTTACTATAAGTATCGTTAAAGTGTTCTATGACACCGTTGCGCCACGGTTCAGCCAGGGGGATAAACACCGGCTCAATGCCATAATGAAGGCATAATTTGATAACAATACCAAAGGAGCGTGGATACTTGTTGCTGCCCCGGAAGCTCAGCTCATTGTCAATTTGTAAAAAATCAGGGATGCCAATGGTTTTCCAGCAACGCATTAAACTGGCGGCTACTTGGCGATCCTCTTTGGTTCTTTGAGATTCGATATAAACACGGTGGCTGAACAAATCCATCACGTTGAAGGCGTAAAATCTGCCATCGCCTTTAATGTAACGCGGGCCGATCAGATCAGCCTGGTGTATATTATTAAAATCAAGTGGCTCCGTGAAATAGGAGTATTCAACGCCCTTGGCAACATACGAAGTTTTTTTTAACCAGGCCCTCGCGTTTCAGGACACGGTTGATTGTTCGGTCCGAAGGGAAACTGAAACCGGTTTTGCTCAGTTCCCACTTGATGGCCGAAGCGCCAGTTTGTGCAAACAGCTGCGATTCAAGCTTTTTGCGGACTTCTATGATTCGTTGCTTATCAGTGCCAGAAATCCGTTTCGGACTGTTTTTCGGCGTCCTGGATTGGTCCTTGTACCAGTCTTTTTCGCCGGTCTGGTAGCGTTGGAGCCATTTAAAAAACCACTTTTTGGAACGCTTTAGATCTGTATAAATAGCTTTAGGTTTTTCTCCTTGTACGTAACGTTGAATAGCTTTTTTTCTCAGTTCTGTTTCCAAAGTAGCCGCCTCCTCTTAAAAAATATTTTAGGAGGCAGAATACATTAAAAATACAAAAATGGGTAACCTATGTCTTGGCACAAATGCGCTTTAAGGTAACCGATGTCTTGGCACTTTTGGGTAACCTATGTCTTGGCAGTTCTCAATTAACCATTAACTCACGCCTTGCGTGATGCGCTGATGTTCATCAGGATTCCTATGGATGCCATATTCAGCAGCAGCGATGTGCCGCCGTAACTTAAAAAGGGCAGGGTCAGCCCTTTGGTCGGCAGCAAGCCCAGGGCCACACCCATGTTGATGCAAACCTGAATGCCCATGGCGCTTGTCAACCCGAAAGCCATCAGTGATCCAAAAGTGTCCGGTGTATGGCGGGCAATCTGAATACCTTTGAAAAGAATTAACCCGTAAAGCCCAATGATAATTAAAACACCGAACAGGCCGAACTCCTCACCGATAATGGAAAAGATGAAATCCGTATGAGGCTCGGGCAGATAGAATAACTTTTGGAAACCCTTTCCAATCCCGGTACCCCACAATCCCCCGGTGCCGAAGGCCATCAGGGAATGCACGACCTGATAGCCTTCATCGGCCGGGTATTCCCAGGGGTTGAGAAAGCTCAAAAGCCTTTTTACCCGGTACTCCTCCATAACCAGATAGTAGACCGCCACCGGCAACAGCGCGATCAGGGACGTGAAAAGATGGGTGCAGCGCACACCGCCGACAAACATCATCAACCAGGTGATGATGGCCAGGATGACCACCGAACCAAAATCGGGCTGTTGAAAAATACACACGGCAAACATGCCGAATACAAGTATGTGTGGTACAAAGCCGATGGAAAACTCCTTGATTTTTTCCCTTTTTTTATCCAGCGAATAGGCCAGGAAGACGACCATGGCAAATCGCGCAAATTCGGACGGTTGAAATGTTAAACTACCGATACGCAACCATCGTGTTGAGCCGCCGGCTGAAAAACCAAGATCCGTGACCTGGATGGCAATCAAAAACAAAAGGGCGACAGCCAGCAAGGGATAGGTCAACGGTCGGTACCACTGGTACGGAAAGTGCCGGCAGGCAACCAGCGCGACAATGCCGATCAAGGCGAAAAGCGCCTGTTTTTTTAAGAAAAGATAATCCGAGCCGAATTTTTTTAATGCTACCGCCGAACTGGCGCTGTAAACCATTACGATCCCGATCCCGACCAGGAAAAGTACCGGAAACAACAGTTGAATGTCGTAGGCTGCAGCAGTTGATGTCTGGTTTTTTGGGCTCATGATTTCTTTGAGTTCATTACTTCCTTGCGGAAGTCATCGCCCCGTTGGGCATAGCTGTCATACATATCAAAGCTGGCACATCCGGGTGACAGCAAAACAACATCGCCCGGGGAAGCTGCCTGCCGGGCCTGCTTGACGGCATCTTCCATGGATGTCGCCCCAACCGTGAGCGTCAAATTTCCCAGGGCGGTCTGGATGAGGCCGGCTGCTTTACCCATGACGATCAGGCTTTTAATATGTCCTCCAAAAATATCCCTGAGGGGTTCAAAATTACTGCCCTTATCAAGGCCCCCCATGATTAAGACCACCGGTTTGCTGAAACACTGTACAGCCCTGATAACAGCGTCGACATTGGTGGCCTTGGAGTCATTGTAAAATTCGACATCATCAATCGTGTCGAGATATTCCAGCCGATGGGCCCCGCCGTGGAATTGGTTCAGTGCTTCCTGAATGGCTTCCGGCCGGGCTCCGGCGGCAATGGCCGCCAGACCGGCAGCGCAGGCATTTTCCAGATTGTGCCGGCCCCGGAGCTTTATCCGGGATAAATCCAATGACCATTGACTTTGCCTGTTAAGATCAAGCGGCCCGGGATCGTTTATGTGAAACCTGATATGGCTCCCGTTGATGACGGCACCATCTTCGTTTTCGTCCGCTTGCGGATAAACCAGCTTTTTATTTTTCAGATCCGTGGTCAGAGATCGCACCAGCGGATCCGAGCTGTTTAATACGGCGAGGTCGCCTGGTTGCTGATTTTCGAATAACCGCATTTTTGAAGCGGCATAGGCTTCGAAATTCGGGTAGCGGTCCAGATGATCGATCGTGATGTTCAGCAGGACGCCAATTTGCGGTCTGAAGCGATCGATGGTATCCAGCTGGAAACTGCTGATTTCTGCCACAACCGCATCTGCCTTGCGGCCTTCGTCAACATAGTCGATTAATGGATTGCCAATGTTACCCCCCACGAATACATCCAATCCGGAACGTTTGAGCATGTCGCCCAAAAGCTCGGTGGTCGTGGTTTTACCGTTGGTGCCTGTCACCGCCACTATCGGTTCCTTAATAAATCTGGAGGCCAGTTCTATTTCTCCCATCACCGCGGTGCCGGTTTCCTGGGCCTGGATGACGGGCGCGATGGTGTGCGGAACCCCGGGACTCAACACAATCAGATCTGCGGCCTGAAAAGTTTCCGGCCGGTGCCGGTCCAATTCCAAAGCAATGTCCAATTGACGTAGTTCTTGCACCTGGGGTCCCAGATCTTTCTCAGCCGCCACGTCGGTCACAACGACCACTGCCCCTCTTTTTTTTAAAAAGCGGGCCAGGGCCATTCCGGTTTTTCCCAGACCGACCACGGTAATATTTTTTTCAGCAAGCTCCATTACCAATCCATTTATACTACCCAACCCTGTTATGGCTATTTTTCAGGGCGGAGTAATTAGGTGCAAATATTTTTTCAAAACTGACCGCCTCGCTCTTCCTGGCAGGAGGGCAGGACCTGAGAAAG
>JAIVWA010000289.1:0-6223 GCA_049190255.1 Gammaproteobacteria bacterium
AGCGTTTTAAGTGCTGCCTGACCATGGCGGTTGCAATTCCAAGATCGGTGGCGATTCCAACCGTGGTTCCGTTCTGACCGATGGTAAAGCCTGCCGGGTTTTCGGCGTCGTGAGAAATGGCAAAAGGATGAATGGCCATCTTGTTGACGTGAAACGTCGTTCCGCATTCAAACGGCCTGGTTTCATGCAGTTTGCCTATCCGGGGGGACGCCTGGTGAGTTTTAGGATTGATATATACCGGAAGTTTATACCGGCGGGAGAGAATGCCGACACCCCGGACATGATCGGAATGCTCGTGGGTGACGATAATCGCATCCAGATTTTCGGGGGACAGATCGCGCGATGCCAATCGACGCTGAAGCTCGATGCCGGATAGACCGGCATCAATCAGAATGGACGTTTCTCCGTCGGATATATAGGTCGCATTGCCTTTGCTCCCGCTGGCCAGGGTGCACACTGCTAATGAGAACGGCGACTGTTTCATTTCTAACGTCATTCCGGTTATTCCGATTCGTTTGGGGCCCTAAAAAATTCGGAAGTTGGAATGCGGAATGCGGAAAATTTGAGAGTCAGACATTCTGACAGTTCCTTTTCCGCATTCCGCATTCCGAATTCCACATTCATTTACTTCCCCGTATGCCCGAAGCCGCCGGTGTTGCGACGGGTTTCGTCCAGATGTTCCACTTCCAATGATTCGGCCTGGTGGACCCTGTTGATGATCATCTGGGCAACCCGGTCTCCCCGGTGAAAGGTGTATGGCCTGGGACCCAGATTGATCACCGCGATCATGACCTCTCCACGATAGTCGGCATCAATGGTGCCGGGAGAATTGATAAGCCCGATGCCGTGTTTTACCGCCAGCCCGCTGCGGGGTCTGATCTGGGCTTCGTACCCCGGAGGCAATGCCATGGCAAACCCGGTGGGCAGCATGGCGATCTCCCCTTTTTCCAGCAACACCTCTTCGGTGACCGCGGCACATATATCCATTCCTGCAGACTGAGGGGTCATATAACGGGGCAGGGCAATATCTGAATCCGACTCGGGGCGCAACCGCAGAAATTTAATTACCGGGGAAGATGTCATTTATCATTCATAGTTCTGCTGAGCAAAAACCAAGGGAGAGTTATCCATCATTGAGCTATTCCATGTTGCTGCCACCACCTTCTAATAACGATTAACCAATAACAAATAACCGATCGGGCGCTTAGTGCTCGATGGGGTACGGACAATCTATCCGGGCAATATGTCTTCTATTTCACTTCGGTGATCATCGACCGGTCCCAGCAGGGTATAGGTTATTTTATCCGGCTTGATGAGTTCATCGGCCAACTCGAGGATATCATCTGTGGTAACGGCTTCAATTTTTTCAATGATTTCCTGCAGCGGTATGTCGCCGCCAAAATGCATTTCGTTTTGAGCGTTTCGAACCATATGATTGTCGGCACTTTCTGAGGCCAGCAATAAACTGCCCTTGGTATACTCAATGGCACCTTGCAGCTCTGATAGTTCTACTCTCTCGGTTTTCAATTTAACAATTTCATCCAACACCAGCAGGATGGTTTCACGCGCCCGTTTGGGATCGACACCCATATAGAAGCCGAACATGCCGGTATCCACATGAGAAGAAATAAATGAATACACGCTGTAGGCAAGGCCCCGGCGTTCCCGCACCTCTTGAAAAAGTCTGGAGCTCATGTTGCCGCCGACGATGGTGTTCAAAAGAGAGAAGGCGTAGCGCCGTGGATCGGTGATGGCCAATCCCTGGGTGCTCAGGCAGATGTGCATTTGCTCCAGGTCGCGGTGGTTGAAATCAACCACTGAGCGTCCGGGGGGGGCTACGCGCTGGGGGAAATCCTCTCCGGATTGGATGGCTTCAAATGACGGCCCGATCAAATCGACGAGATGACCGTGATCCAGGTTGCCGGCCGCAGAGATCAAAATACGATCGGGTTGATACAGGCGCTGGAAAAATTGTTTTAAGGTCCGGTCATCAAAACGAATAATGTTTTTAGGTGTACCCAGAATGGATCGTCCCAGCGGATGCTCGCCCCAAAAATTATGACCGGAAAGCACATGGACGTATTCATCGGGGCTGTCCTCGACCATGCCGATTTCCTGCAGGATCACCGGCCGCTCTTTATCGATTTCGTCGGGGTCAAATAGCGAGTTGATAAAAATGTCGGAGAGGATATCAACCATGGTCTCCGTATGGGTGTCCATGACCCTGGCATGGTAACAGGTATTTTCCATGCTCGTAAAGGCGTTGGTATGACCGCCGATGGCATCAAATTCTTTGGCAATTTGATAGGCAGAGCGTTTGCTGGTGCCCTTAAAAATCATGTGTTCGATAAAGTGGGAGAGCCCGCTTTCAGTTTCGGTTTCATCCCGGGCGCCCACGTCGACCCACACCCCCATTGACACCGAGCGGGTGTGGGGCATTTTTGTGCTGAGAACTCGAATACCGTTTTTAAGGACGGTTTTATCGACCGTCACGTCCATCTCCCTCATCCAAAACAGCTTTATGGCTCAGACGGATTTTTCCATCCCTGCCTATTTCAAGCACCTTTACCCTGAGCTGATCGCCTTCCTTTACGATGTCGGATACTTTGGTCACCCGCTGCTTGGCCAGCTGAGAGATGTGCACCAGACCGTCGGTGCCGGGCATTATTTGAACAAAAGCGCCAAAATCCATAATTTTAACAACCTTGCCGTCGTAGATGGCGCCAACTTCCGGTTCCCTGATAAGCTCTTCAATCATTTTGATCGCGGCCTCGCCTTCTTCTTTTGAGAACGCGGCGACCTTTACCAGGCCCGAATCTTCGACCGCGACGCTGGTGCCGGTTTCGCTCTGGATGCCGCGAATAACTTTGCCGCCGGGGCCGATGATTTCGCGGATTTTATCCGGTTTAACCTGAATGGTGATAATGGTCGGCGCAAAGGGCGAAAGTTCCTGACGCGGTTTCTCCAGTGCTTCGGCCATCTTGTCCAGGATATGCAAGCGTCCGGTTCTGGCCTGCTCCAGAGCGTTTTCCATGATGTCCCTGGAGAGCTCAAGGATTTTGATATCCATTTGAAGCGCTGTGATTCCTTCCCGGGTGCCGGCAACTTTAAAATCCATATCGCCGGTGTGATCTTCATCTCCCAGAATATCGGAAAGGATGACGACCTGATCGTCCTCTTTGACAAGGCCCATGGCGATTCCCGCCACCGGCGCTTTTATGGGAACTCCGCCGTCCATAAGGGCCAGGCAGCATGAGCATACGGTTCCCATGGAGGATGATCCGTTGGATTCCAAAACTTCTGATACCAGCCGAATCGTATAGTCAAAATCTTCTTTGTCGGGCAGAATTTTTTCAATCGCCCGGGTGGACAATCCGCCGTGTCCGATATCCCGGCGGCTGGGGCCCCCCATGCGTTTGACCTCTCCGACAGAATACGGCGGAAAGTTGTAGTGCAGCATAAAGGGACGGAATTCTTCACCACTCAGCGTTTCTACCCGCTGCTCATCCTGGCCGGAGCCCAGGGTGAGCACGCCGATGACCTGGGTTTCTCCCCGGGTAAAAAGACCGCTGCCATGGGGGCGGGGCAGGATGCCGACCTCACAGGTAATCGGCCGAATTTCGTCAAAGCGGCGGCCGTCTATTCGGCGGCCTTCTTTCAGGATGAGATCCCGGCTGATTTTTTTCTGCAAATCACCCAGGACGTCATAGGCTTCTTCCTGACGCTCGGCCCAGTCCTCACCCAGGTTATCAACGGTCTCCGTTTTGAGATTGCGCATGGCCGCGCTGCGTTGAATTTTTTCAGGAATTAGAAGCGTCTCCCTGATGCGATCGGAGGCTTCTGTTGCAACCAGGTGTACCAGGTTTTCATCTTTTTCAGGAGGCGAAAACGGCCTTTTGGGTACGCCGTTGCTTTCTTTAAGTTTTAATTGCATATCAATCAGCGGCTGCATGGCCTGGTGGCCAAAAAATATGGCTTCCAGCATGTCGGCCTCGCTGACCAGATTTGCGCCGCCTTCCACCATCACCACACCTGTCTTGGAGCCGGCCACAATAATATTGAGGTCGCTGTTTTCCCATTGCGCGATGGCGGGATTTACTGTCAACTGGCCGTCAATGCGACCGACTCGCACACTTGCAATGGGACCGGCAAAGGGGATGTCGGAAATTGTCAGGGCGGCTGAAGTGCCGACCATGGCCAGGGTGTCGGGATCATTTTCCTGATCCATCGACAATACGGTGGCAATTACCTGGGTTTCAAAACGGTATTGCTTGGGAAACAGGGGGCGAATGGGCCGGTCGATCAGGCGGGCCGTCAGCGTTTCCTTTTCACTGGGACGGCCGATTTCACGGCGAAAATAGTTCCCCGGAATCCGGCCGGCAGCATAAATTTTTTCCTGATATTCGACGGTAAGGGGCAAAAAGTTTGCTGCTCTTTCTTGGTGGGCGGATACGGCGGTGACCAGGACGATGGTGTCGCCATACTGGACCACAACCGACCCGGATGCCTGTTTGGCAACTTTGCCGGCTTGGATACTCATTGTTTTTCCGCCGATTTCTTCTTTAAACATAATTTCCATGTTGTCTCCTAACGATTAAACGATCTTGTAACTGGACCGGCCTGATATCAGAGAATAAGTATATCAGACTGCTGTCCGTGTCGCCTATTTATGGTTTAAATTCGGATCTACAGGGCGATACCAACGACCACCAAACAAATTTTGACCGGGAAGCTTACCCGACAAGTGTGGGAGAAGATGGGGTGATGATCCAGGTACCGCCAGTTTCAATTTTCCTCTGGTGTGGATGGGTATAAAGAAGCATTGCGGCCGGTTGGTTACTTTTTTAATCCCAAGGTTTGAATAATTGTCCGATAACGGTTGACATCTTTGTACTTGACATAGTTGAGAAGCCGGCGGCGCCTTCCGACCAGCATCAAAAGTCCCCTGCGAGAATGATGATCCTTTTTGTGAATCTTCAAGTGTTCGGTGAGATAAGAAATTCGGTGGGTCAAAAGTCCAACCTGTACTTCCGGGGACCCGGTATCGGTTTCGTGCAACTTGAATTTCTCGATCAGTTTCTTCTTATCATCGGTTGTGAAAGTCAATTTCTTTTTCGCCTCCTCTTGTTAAAAATCCTTCAAAATGAGTTTTTGCATTGCTCCGGTTCGACCGGCTCAGGCATCTTACTTGGGAAACACACAGCAGTAATTCAACCGCCGATCGTGTTTTTGATAGTTTAATATTGCAACAAGATCCCCTGTTTGATCAACAACTTTTATATTTGGACCCGAAATGCGGGTTTTTTCGATTCCATCATTGCCGGCCAGGTCCCGGGTCGTAATCATTTGACCGTGTCGGATTTTTTCAATCAGCTGCCCATCGGCTTTGCATGTGGGCATATCCGGCAATGTGTCTGCCATGCTGATCATTATTTCCCGCAATCGTCCGCTGGTTACCAGTTTTTCCAGGCTGGATAATGATACTGCCTGATCCAGCACAAATCCGCTGCTTGCAGTCCGTTTTAGCCTATTTAGATGCCCACCGCAACCCAACGTTTTGCCGATATCGGCCCCCAGGGTTCGGATGTAGGTGCCGGCTGAACATGATACCTCAAAACGAATCAATGGGAGCGCGATGTCCAGAATGTTAATACTGTATATCTCAACTCGCCGGGGCGGCTTTTGGACCGGTTTGCCGCTGCGGGCAAGTTTATATAACGGAACACCTTTGTGCTTTAAGGCCGAATAAACCGGTGGTATCTGCTCCTGGGGCCCTTCGAAGGTTTTAAATACCTTTTGTATGGTTTGCTGCGAAAAATTGTCCGGCTCGGCGGTTGAGATGACGGTGCCGGTTAAATCCTGGGTATCCGTTTCCTCTCCTAGTTTGAGTTCGGCCACATATTTTTTGGGGCCGTGCAGCAAAAAGTCGGCCAGTCGGGTGGCCTGGTTGACACAGCATATCAGCACACCCTCGGCAAATGGGTCCAGTGTGCCGGTGTGCCCGACTTTTTTCACCCTGAGCGTTTTTTTTACTATCGATACGACCCTGGCAGATGTTATGCCAGCCGGTTTATCAATTACGACAATTCCATTCAAATTTTTTCTGGTCACCTCGGCTCTGATTTATGGCCTCTGGCTACTCGATACTCGATGCTCGATGCTGGATACTCGATGCTCGATGCTGGATACTCGATATTTTGATGGCTCAATACACTAAGCATTC
>JAIVWA010000290.1:0-6212 GCA_049190255.1 Gammaproteobacteria bacterium
AAGATTTATATCAAATTGACTGGACGCTTGATTGATTGAGGGGTCGGGGAGTATTTCAATCCCTGCTCTGTCGGGCCGGACCTCTCTAAACGGCGAAGGGCTGATAAATAATAGAACCGGCATTGGGGGAGAAACTCCCCGACCCCTCAAATAATTAGGTGGTGGGAGCGGCTTTCCCTTCAGACCAAATCAAGTGACCTGGGCCGAAGGGTCGACTTCCAGAATGACTTTACCGATGTTGTTTTGACTTTTCACTAGTTAGGTTATAATATGTTTTCAACGATTAGCACCTGACACGGAGGGATATACCATGCAAATTCTCGGCATCGACGTCGGTTTCGGATTTACGAAAGCCACCAACGGAAAAGATACGTTTATTTTCAAATCTATATTCGGCGAAGACGCCGACATACAATTCTGGGCAGACTTCGGCGATGATACCCCCACAGACCACATTCATGTCACCATCGACGGCAAATCCTATTTCATTGGAGACCTGGCCGAGCAACAATCAAGTGTTTTGCATTTTACCCTGGATCAGGAAAAATTGATAACAGACTATGTCAAAATCCTATCGCTGGCAGTTGCCGGTATGTTCCTGGACAAGGGAGAAGCGATCAATGTCCCTATTAATTTGGTTTCAGGGCTTCCCATCGGCTTTTTCAAGCAGAACCACGAGCGGTTCAATGAACTGCTGACCGGTCATCACAGCGTAACCTATCACTCTCAAAATGGCCAGGAAACTACCAAAGAACTGCATATCAATAAGGTGCGTATGCTTCCGCAACCCCTGGGCAGCGTTTTAAATTTGCTCATGGACGATAATGGTAAAATAGTAAATAAGACCCTCGCCAATCAGAAGGTCGGTGTTGTCGACATCGGGTTTCGCACAACGGATTTTACCATTTTAGACCGTCTGAGGTACATCGAGCGTGGGAGCCGGACCATAGAAACCGGCATTGCCAAAGGATTCAGTGTAATCGCCAACAAGCTGCGGGAAAAGTGCGGTGTCAGTGTTGAGTTATACCGCCTGTATAATGCCGCCGAAACCGGCTCCATCAAAATGCGGGGTAACAGAGTCAACTTTGTTAAAATTAGAGATGAGGTATACTCTCAACTGGCAGCTTCCATTGCCAACGACATCGATCGGCTATGGGCGGCTGACTGGGACATCGATGCCATCATCTTAACCGGCGGCGGGTGCAGAGACCTGGCCCAATACCTACGACCCCAGATCACTGGAAACATCATCCCTGTTGAGGCCAGCCGGGACCCACGGCTCAACAATGTACTCGGTTACATTAAATACGGCCAGTCTGTCTGGGGTGAAGCAGGAGATGAATGAACGTTTTTTTCCCTTCCTGCCGAACCTTTATCCCGTAATTCTGGAGCGTTTTCATCAGCGGCCGTCCGAATAAAAAATCGAGCATGGCCGGATCCAACCCGCCCTGGGCGACAACCATTTTACGAACTTCAGTATCATACCGGATAATCTCAAGAAGTTTTCGCTGAGCCCCGTCTTTTTTACGGCCATCAAGATCTTTGATAAGATTTTTAATTTTCTCGTAATCGCAGCGTGCCTGATGATCCTCTATCAAATCCCACAGACCTTTGACCTGTGATATGAGATCTTTGCGGGTCAGCCGGCTGCGATCGTAAATTTGCTCGAGCGCGTCGGTATCCCAGCATTTAAGCGCCCGGCATTCCACCGGCCGGTCATTATAAATCGAGCAGGCCTTTTTCTTTTCATCAAAGAAAACGCATGTCCATTTATTTTTTTGGCCTTTGATCTTAATGATGTCCGAAGCAACCGGAACCAAACAGCCCTTAACATTATCATAAGCCTGTTCACCCCGGCGGAGTGTATAAAGATATTTTGAGGGAATCTTCCCCTTTTCAATCAACATACGGTCTTCTAAATGAAAACAGGGCCCTCCCTTTTCGCAGCATGTTCCACAGCGCAGACAGGTGTTCCGGGTCGTGTCGGATTTAGGGATCGAGGCGTTTTCATGGCTTTGCGGGTTTTTTTTATCAATATCCATTTTTTATAAATTATTTAGGTCTTTCCTCAATTTGATGTTCCCGGCATTACTTGCCGATAATATCCTGAAACAATGCACCGAATTTTTTGCATTTAACCGTACCGACACCGTGAATATCCAGCAGGCTGTCATTGGACTGCGGGAAAAATGTGGCCATTTCCACCAGGGTTTTATCCGCAAAAATGACAAAGGGGGGGACGCCTGATTTGTCTGCCAGTTCTTTACGCGTTCTTCGCAGGATTTCAAACAATTCCCGGTTATAGTCCAAGTCATCTATTTTGTTCGCATCGCGAGTGGCCGGGGCGGCTGCCGGTTGTTGTTCCAGCTGCCCCCAAACCGTCAATTGGCTTTTGAGCACCTCCCACCCCTTGTCGGTCAATTTCAAACTGCCGAATTCCATGTCCTGAACCATCAGCCCCTTGTGGAGAAGCTGGCGCGACAGCTGCTGCCACTGCTTTTTTGAATAATCCAGACCGATACCGTAGGTGGACAATTTATGGTGACCGAACTGCAGCACCTTTTTGGCCTTTGAACCGCGAAGCACATCAATCAGATGGCTGCTGCCGAATTTTTCACCGGTTCTTTTAACACAGGAAAGGAATTTCTGGGCATCTACGGTTAAGTCCACAAGATCTTTTTCTTCCGATAGACAGTTGTCGCACATGTTGCATTTGTCGATGGTGTAATCTTCTCCAAAATAATGCAGCAGTGGAATCCGGCGGCAAATCTCGGACTCTGCCAATCGTATCAGGGTGCTCAGGTGGATATTGGCCATCCGCTTTTCATGATCATTTTTCTGATCGATAAAGTATTTAATCTTTTGAACATCACCATAGCTGAATAACAACAGGCAATGCGATTTTAGCCCATCCCTTCCGGCTCTTCCGATTTCCTGATAATAGCTCTCAATATTTTGAGGCAAATCAAAATGAACCACAAACCGAACATTAGGTTTGTCAAGCCCCATCCCGAAAGCAATCGTGGCAACGATAATTTGCACATCATCCCGAATAAAATCTTCCTGGTTCCGATGCCGGTCCAGATCGGAAAGGCCAGCATGATAGGGTCTTACGGAAAATCCTTCATTTTCCAGTGTGTCATTGAGAGTTTCCACCTGTTTGCGGGAAAAACAATAAATGATGCCGGACTGATCGGGGAAATTTCGGATAAATTGAATCGTTTGATCCACCGGCTTATCTTTAGGAAGAATCCGGATAAACAGGTTCTCCCGGTTAAAGCTGGCCACAAATTCTCTTCCGCTGTTAATGCGAAGACTGGTTCTTATATCTTTGCGCACTCTGGGTGTGGCCGTGGCTGTCAAGGCCACACAGGCGGCATCGGAGAAATACTCCCGGGCCTCTATCAGCCGGCGGTATTCGGGCCGAAAATCGTGGCCCCACTGAGAAATGCAGTGGGCCTCATCGATGGCCAGACAGTCTACATCGACTGAAGACAGCAGAGCCAGCATATTGGATTTCAGTAAGGCTTCCGGAGCCAGATAGAGCAACCTGGCTTTTTTTTGCTTTATTTGCGCAATGTTGCGCCGATATTCATCCGAGGACAGGGAGCTGTTCAAAACAGCGACCGCCACCCCGGATTGCGTCAACTGTTCCACCTGATCTTTCATCAAAGATATCAGAGGAGATATGACAATCGTCAGACCGTCAAAGATAAGGGCCGGAATTTGATAACAAATGGATTTACCGCCCCCGGTCGGCATTACCACCAGCGCATCGTTTTTGGCCAGAATAGTGGCTATAATTTCTGACTGAAGCGGCCTGAATTCATCATATCCGAAAACACTTTTAAGAATTGCCCGGGCTTGTTGGGCCATAAGATTCACTCTCTGAGATTATAGTAACGACAGCTGATTAACCAGCATCTGAGAAACAATACACAAAATAAAAGCCCGGGGGCAACAGTTCTTTTATAAAAGTAAGATAAAATGATAAAAATCGCGTATGCAAAGGACTATCCACGGATTTTCGATCCAACCGGCTAAACTATATAACATATTATTTCCTTTTACGAAAAATTGCCTTATTATATCCAAAAGATTAATCCTAATTTGTGTGCCGGCTAAATTTAAATCCAAGTAGAAATGGAACGCCTGAGATTATGCGCATTCGTGTAGAAGAATTAAAGGCCGGAAAGCTTAGGATAGAATTTGAAGAAACGCCGGAGACCTTTCCTGTCCTGGCAGAAATGATTGACACTGGTATCTGCGAATTTCTGGCCCCGCTAAAGACGGCCTTGAGAGCTCAACAAATCGGTGATATGGTGGAAATAGAGGGCAGCATCTCCACAGCGGTTCGTCTGAGCTGCGGACGCTGCCTGCAATCATTTGAGACGCCTGTAGAATCCAGCTTCGCTCTGACATACAAGCAAACGGAGCCGGACACGGATAAGGGGAGCTCCAATCAGGAAGAACTCGAGTTAACAGCCGAAGACATGGGGCTGATCTACCACCCGGGCGAAGAAATCAACCTGCAAAATGAAATCCAGGAACAGGTAGTATTGGCCTTTCCGCTCAGGACTCTTTGCAAGCCGGACTGCAAGGGGTTGTGCCCCCAATGCGGCGCTGATTTAAATAACGAAGAATGCGATTGCGATCAAACACCTCACGTCGGAAAATTTTCGGTCCTTAAAAATTTGAAACTGGATTAATACCATGGAGAGCAGCAAAAGAAATGCCTCGGAAATTTTTCGCCGTCCGGGAAAATTCCTGTTAAGGGTGCTGACCGGCTTTAGACGCAATCAGGGCTTGTTGCTGGCCGGGGCGGTTGCTTATTACACGCTTCTGTCGGTCATACCCATGCTGGCCCTGATACTGGTGGGGCTGTCGCATTTCATTGATGAGCAACAGCTGTATAACGCGATCCTGACCAACATGAAACTTGTCATTCCGGCCCATGCGGAAAGAGTGGCCGACCAGGTGTGGGGCTTTCTAGCCCGCCGTCAACTGGTCGGCGTCGTCGGAATACTGGTAATGCTGTTTTTCAGTTCCATGGCCTTCACCATGCTTGAAAATGCCATGGCCGTCATATTCTCCCACCGTACCAGAAAGCACCGCCGTCATTTTCTCATTTCGGCTATTATCCCCTATGCCTATATTTTTCTGCTGGGAATCGGATTGCTGCTGATAACCCTTGTCGCCGGAGCATTGGGTGCCCTGGCAGACCAGCATATCATTTTGTTTGGTTATGACCTGAGCCTGGCGGCCACCTCCCGAATTGCCCTATACTTTTCGGGAATGTTCGGCATGGTCATGATGCTGACATCCTTATATCTGGTGATGCCGGTCGGAGGCATCGCCTTTCGTTATGCCCTCGCCGGCGGAATCACTGCCACCATACTGTGGGAGATCATTCGGCATATACTGGTTTGGTATTATTCGACCGTTTCCCTGGTCAATGTGATCTATGGCTCCCTGGCGACGGCGGTGGTTTTTTTGTTGAGTATCGAGATCGCGGTGATCATCCTTCTTCTGGGGGCCCAGGTGATCGCGGAGTTCGAACGCAGCACGAGCGATCTACCCGAAGAAGATCAATCGGGCTTTGATATTTGACTTTATCGCTGTTGGCCTCGTCGAACATCCCGAAGGTGATGAAGGGCTGTCCGAGTTAATCGTTCTTGTTGACGACCTGATGGAAAAAATGCAATGAATGCCCTTGATTGGGTTATTATAGTTATCTACCTGCTTGGAATGATCGGACTGAGTGTCTATCTGGGAAGAGGCCAGTCAAATGAAGAAGACTATTTTGTGGGGGGGCGGAAATTGTCCTGGTGGTCCGTGGGAATTTCAACCATGGCCACCCAGACATCGGCCATCAGCTTTATTTCCATTCCTGCCTTTGTGGCCCTCAAAGAAGGCGGCGGGCTAACCTGGCTGCAGTATGAATTGGCCGTACCGCTGGCCATCATCCTGGTCATGGTATTTTTGATTCCCTTTTTCCGCAGGCTTAAACTGGTCAGCGTTTACGAGTACCTGGAATGGCGCTTCGGTCCTTCGGTGCGCTATCTGGTCAGCGGGGTATTTCTCGTCAGCCGGGGCCTGGCAACCGGTGTCGGGGTCTACGCCAGCGGAATTGTGCTTGCGGTTTGTCTGGGAATTCCGCTGTGGCTAACCATTTTAATCATCGGGGTGGTGACGGTGATTTATGACACCAT